>DATARE010000554.1:0-2296 GCA_036264295.1 Micropepsaceae bacterium
CTTTGGATTTTCAACGTGCGTCTGTACCGTGGGCTCGATTTCGCGCTCTGGCGAAGACGGTGACACCCTTTCAGGGAAACAAGACCGGGGCGCGGTGATTTATGCGCGCGCATACGCGGTGACCAAACGAAGCGACACTCGTCCCAATTCAGCCGAGATGGCGCTCTTTAGTTGCGTGATACGTCGGGAACAGAGCAGGAGACCGCCATGAGTGGAAAGAAAGCCGTCCTCGCCCTTGCGATCGTGTTCGGGGTTCTCGGCACCAGCTCCGCCGCCTGGTCGTACTTCGACGGCCGCTATTATCGCGGTGGATTTGTGAAGCCTTGCAGCCTGGACGGGGTCAATCCGGTTTATCACCCCGAGATTTTCGGCAATCCCGCCCTCGCCCGCGCCTATTACGGGTTCGTGCTGGGACGCGACCATGTGTGGCGTGTGGAGCCCAATTGCCACATTTACTGAACCGAAAATATTGCGCCGCTTCGCCCAATTCCTGATCGAGGCTGCCCCATCGATTGAGTGATTCGGCATTCCAATCGCCGAATCGGCGAGAGTTGCTGAATCATCTCGCGGCGTGACGGCCGCCATTGGGGAAAAGTGCTTATCCGCTGTAACGATCGGGGGGCCACAAAACCTCCTTTGGCCCCGAAAGCCCCCGCTTTCGGCCTCGAGGTGTGACATCCAAAACACCTTTGGAAAATTGGATTCTCCGTTGGCGGTTCGAGGATGTTCATTGCCGGCATAACGGCCTATGCAGATTCTGCATCGGAAAAAAAAGGAGCGGCCCGCGGATGAAGATCATCATCGCCACTTTCCTTTTTCTCGGCCTGTCCGGCACCATCGCCGCCGCCATCGATATGCAGGACTTGGCTCCCTGCCGGCCTGCTGCCGCCAGGTTCTGCGATCGCAGCGGCGGCATGACCTGGAGCAATCTGCTCCGTTGCAGCGCCACGCTGGCGGCCCACAGCTTTCATCTCGGAAACGGCTGCCGCGATGTGCTCAGGCGGTACGGCCAATTGTGAAGCGGCATCCCGGTAGGGGCTCTAGGGGCGCTCGCTGAGCTGCGCTTTGGCGCGCCGTCACGCTTCGGCGGGGCCCGATTTGGCGTTTCGAATTTCGCCAGGGAACATTTAGCGGGGGTTGGGGTTCTGCTGGTCAGGAAACGACCAGCACGGGAGGAGAGCCCATGGATCCGGCAGAGAAATTCCTGAGATTTGCCGCCGAATGCGAGCTCATGGCCAAGTTCACCCATAACCGCGAAAACAAAGTCGTGTGGACCCGCATGGCAGAGCGATGGGTCCGCTGCGCCAAATTGTACGAGGGCCAGAACGCGATGCTGCACGCCGGTCCCGCGCGGCGCCATCGAGCGGCGGTGCAAAGCTCGGCCCATTAGTGCGGACATGCACCGGCGAAAAGCCTGGCTTCGCCTTTGACAGCTCGCTCGAACGTTCTGGCGCCGCCCCTGCGCGCGCCCTCCTCCCCACCTGAAGCCTCCATCCACGCCACGCCCGCCTCTCACCGGGTCCAAATCGGGAATGCCGCAACGCAATGTGTGCAGCGCACAAAAAATCCTTGACTCGCACCCCAATGAGTCCAAAAATCACCATGTTGTTACGCGTTGCATCGGAGGGCTTTGGATGCGCCAGCAAAGGGTTGCATCTTCTCAGTTGCCGTCCTTGATCATGCCCTGCCCGGTCTGCACTGGACGGCTGGTTTTCAACACCATAACGCCGACCAAGCCGCCCTCGGACCTGGAAGACTCCACATATGCCTGCGAACGCTGCGGAACCCAGGTCATCCGCACAACCTTTCGCAAAGCAACAAAAGTCGAGGCTGCGTGAGGTTTCGGGCAGCGGAGGATCGGCTGCGGTCCGGGGCTATTTCAGGGCCGTGAGGACGCTGCCGAACAGGCCTTCGACCGTCGCCCCCAGCTTGGTAATGGTTGCCACGATGGCAAGCGCGATGCCGGCCGCGATCATTGAGTACTCAATGGCAGTCGCGCCGGAATTTCCAAGCCAAAAACGGATCAAAGACGCCTTCATGGATCTTGCTCCCGGTCGCTCCGGGCCCCTTGCCTGTCCGCATCTGTAGGTAGGCCGGGATACGAACTCGTTAAACCGATGCCGTAATCGTCGGCGATCGGACCGGGAGATTGGCCCCACCCCACCGGGCGCGCCACATCGGGCGCGCCATGGTGCAGGAACAGCCGTCAGAGGCGAGCGGACGGACGTCTCTCAGGCGGCAGCCGATTTGCGCGGAGCCGCACGGCCGGAATCGAGAATTTGGGTTCGGATCGCAT
>DATARE010000581.1:0-11228 GCA_036264295.1 Micropepsaceae bacterium
TCGGATAACGGTCGGATTGGCGGAAACCCACTGTATGGTCTTCCAGTTTCTCCCATCGCACCAGCAGC
The DNA here is from genome assembly GCA_036264295.1 of Micropepsaceae bacterium. Lineage (GTDB taxonomy): Bacteria > Pseudomonadota > Alphaproteobacteria > Micropepsales > Micropepsaceae > CAIYRG01. The sequence continues at coordinate 69 of DATARE010000581.1, forward strand.
AGATATTGATTGGGAGTCTCGACGCAGGGCCGCACTTCGATCCCAATGAACCCAGGCGTGGCCTCGATCAAAGGAAGCGCGCTTTTCAACGCGATTTCGAAGGCAGGTTCTTGCCCGGCTTTGACGGTAAGAACGGCGGATTCTACGATCATATTCGGCTTTCCAATCGGATCAATCGAGGCCTTGCAAAGACCCGAGTGCGTTTGCTTTTCCGGATTCAATATCGGCGACCGGAATGGGTGGAAAGCCTACCGAAACCACGGCGCTGCGATGCCAGGCATCGACAACCATGTCTCTTAACTCAGATGCGCCTGCCGCCAACCTTTCGGTAGCAAATTGTTTGCCGCTGTCGTGTGCACCGTCGAAGCCGCCGGATTTCTCGATTTTATAAAGCGTCACGACTTCCTTTTGGCTCGTGCTGAGATAATCCATGACGCGCTTTTGTATCGTACAGCGGCAATCGCGATGGACCGGCAAAGCCGCCAATACATCTTCTGCCGAAACCGCATTGCGCACGAAGCTGCCTTCGAACAGCGCGTGAAGTCCGCGCTTGGCAGAAAATTCATTCGGGTTCGGATAATCGCCCCAGCCATCGGAATGAACCGAAACATGCATGGGCTGGCTGCCATCGCCGACGAAATGGGCCAAATATCCCAGATCCCGAACCGTCAGCCCCTCGCGTGAATATTGATCCTTCAGGAACCATGTCCGCTCTGGCGGCGTCTTGGCATATTTCGCGCCTGCGACATCGGCACGCCAATATGCAAGGTCCATGACAAGCTGCTGCCAGCCGTCGATAATCGCGTAAGGCAAATATCCGGCGCGATATTCATTCGTGCCCGCCGCGCGCAACGCCGTGTCGTAGCTCTCGCGGTTGGCCGGCAATGTGGCGAGAAGCGGTCCGTGCGCGATCTTCAGATCATCCCCTACCACCACGTGGTGCGCAGGATCGGCATCGGCATCATGCGGCTCTCCTGCACCCTTTGAGCGGTCGGGCTCGCGTGCCGTCTCACCGATTTGGCGCGCAGCTTCGGGTGTGCGCAGGAATTCAGGAATTTCCGCCGGCAGCGATTGCGACGCAAGCTGCCCAATCAGGCGGTGCCCGCTCGCGCCCCAGGCAAACGCGTCATTGCTGGCCACCAGGGACGCACAGCACGCGAGAGATGGAAGGACGGCAGATATGCAGCTCCGATTTGTCCATCGCAACATCGGCCCCTCTCAGTCTGTGCATGCACTCTAAACGAAAGACAAAGACGGGCTACTCCAGTGCGGCTTTGATCTTCTCGGCCAGGGCCTTCAGTTTCTCCGGCTTTTCCATCTCGCGTGCGTGCAGGCGGAAATCCGCGCCGCCACTGCGGGGGATGACGTGGAAGTGCACGTGAAACACGCTCTGCCCGGCGGCAGCACCATTCAATTGCGCGACCATAATGCCGGATAGATTCAGTCCCTTTTTGACCGCTTTGGCGACTTTCTGCGTGGTTGCCATCATGGCGGCGGCCCCTTCCGGCGACAGATCGAAAACATTTTCCGCCGGTTCCTTGGGGATGACCAGCACATGGCCGTCCGCCTGCGGCATGACATCCATGAAGGCTAGCGTCTTGTCGTCCTCATACACCTTCACTGACGGGATTTCGCCGCGCAGAATCTTCGCAAAGACATTGTTGGGATCGTAGGTCATTCGAAGCCGCCGAATTGGTTCACAAATTCATATCCCGCATCCGCGCGCGGCGGGGAATACATAGGATGCGGAAACCAGCATCAATCCCCAATCGAGCTTGGTCTCGGTGTCGAACAGATTCACATGCTCGTCATCGACCCGGGTGATCGTGAAACGATTGTTGGTGTTGGACCCGGTGGCGGGCATCCCATCGAAGGTTTCGCTGACCGTGATCAGGTTTTGACCATCGATCATCCAGCTTCCGGTTTCCTTTCCGGTGGCGGCAATATCGCAATTGTCGATGACACGGATGTCCTTGTCGTACGTGCCGCTCGGCTTGATATCGAAGATGACTTGAATATGCGCGCCCTTCTCGAATCCTTCCGTAAACCAGCGTCCCATCATTGCGTTCTCGCTGGCAGCAGAAGCAGGTGCCACGGTAAGAGCGAGCGCGAATATCGCCGCGCCATGGCTCGACAATTTTAAGCGGGAACGGAGCATAGGTCCACTCATACAGAAATATCGTAATCAAGATACATCACGGGACGTCCCGAAACGAGCGTGTATGAGGGCCGCTAGCTATCTTTTCGGAAAGGTGCCTGGTCCATCAGCTCTTCGATGTGCTCCGCAACCGCCGCGCGTTCGGTTTCGAGATAATCGGCCACCGCCCGGCGCAATCCGGGATGGGCGATATAATGTGCCGAGAATGTCGGTCTCGGCAGATAGCCGCGAAGCAGCTTGTGGCCGCCCTGCGCGCCAGCTTCCACCCGCGCCAGCCCTTTCGAAATCGCAAAATCGATTGCCTGGTAATAACAGGCTTCGAAATGCAGGAACGGCAAATAGCCGACAGAACCCCAATTGCGGCCATACAGCGTGGTCTCGTCGAAAAAATTCAGCGCGCCGGCGATGTGGCGGCCGTCCAGCTTGGCCATGATCAACAGAATCTGCTCGCCCATGCTCTCGCCCACGCGGCTGAAAAATTCGCGCGTCAGATAGGGCGGGTTCCATTTCTGGTTTCCGGTCGTGGTGTAGCATTCAAAGAATGCATCCCAGACGCTTTCCGTGAGGTCGCGGCCGGTCAGCCATTCAAACGAAACACCTTCCGCCAAGACCGCGGCGCGTTCCTTGCGCAAATTCTTGCGTTTGGCGGATGACAGGCCGCCTAGGAACGCATCGAACGACTCGTATCCCCTGTTGTCCCAATAGAACTGTTTGTCGGTACGACGCAGGAATCCGCGCGCGCCGGCAAGCTGCCATTCCGGTTCCGTCATGAAAGTGATGTGCAATGACGAGGCGCCGAATTGTCTGACCGCGGTTTCCGCGGCCTGCAAAAGCAATGGCCCCGTTTCAGCCAAGGATTCCCCCGCGGCGAGCAAAAGGCGCCGCCCGGCCGCCGGTGTAAAGGGCACGCTCGCCTGCAGTTTGGGATAATAGCGTCCGCCGGCGCGTTCGAATGCGTCCGCCCAGCCATGGTCGAAGACATATTCGCCATAAGAATGGCTTTTCATATAAAGCGGCAGCAGAGCGATTGGCGTGCCATTGCGTTCGAGCAAGAGATGCGCCGGCTTCCAGCCGGTCTTCGCGGTTGCGGAACCGGATCGTTCCAAGGCCGCAAAGAACGCGTGCCGCGTAAAGGGATGGGGCAGGGCGCTTCCTTCGGGATTGGCAAGGCGATCCCAAACAGACGCACCGACGGCGCTGGCACTTTCATACGAGCTTGATCGGATTTCTGTCACGCGACTTCGAATATGGCTTCGACTTCCACCGCGACGTTGCGCGGCAGCGACGAGGCGCCCACCGCCGCACGCGCATGCCGGCCAGCTTCGCCGAAAATTTCCGCAAACAATTCGGACGCGCCGTTCACGACTTCGGGATGCTGCGCAAATCCCGGCGCGGCATTGACGAAGCCGGTAACTTTGACGACGCGGTTGACGCGATCGAGTTCGCCTCCGAGCGCAGAGGCGACCTGTGCGATCACATTAAGAGCGCAAAGCCGCGCTGCCCGCTTCGCATCCTCGAGATTGATTTCCCGTCCGACACTGCCCACATATTCCAGACCATCGGGTCCCATCGTGATCTGACCGGAGATGAATAGCAGCGCGCCGGTTCTGACCCAGGGAACATAGGCCCCCTGCGGTGGCGCAACTTTGGGCAGCGCGATTCCGAGTTCCGTCAATTTCGCCGCAATACGTCCGCTCATTTGTGTCCTCTTTTCAATGAAACCTAACGCGACATCGCCTTCGATGCGAGGGGGCTCCACAGCATGCTCGAAAAATGGTTAGGCTGCGTCCAGACGGTGGTGATTGTATGAACAGTATCCTCGACGCCGCTTCGCCCTCTCCGATGGCGGACGGCTACAGTTTTCCCGCGGAATGGGAACCGCATCGACGCACGTGGATGTGCTGGCCCGTGCGCACGGAATGTTTTGGCGGGGCAGACGGGGTGTTGCGTGCAAAGCAGGCCTATGCACGTGTCGCGCGCGCGATCTCGGCCTTCGAACCGGTGACAATGGCTGCACGTTCCCAAGAGGTGGCGGAAGCGCGGCTTGCCACGGGCGGGAAGGTGGAAATCGTCGAGATGGCCCTGGATGATTCCTGGGCAAGGGATTTCGGCCCGACCTTTCTGAAGAACGGTTCGGGACGGCTGTCGGGCGTGCAGTGGATCTTCAATGCCTGGGGCCAGAAATATCATCCGTATACGAATGATGCGAGTTTTGCCCGCCGCGTGATCGAATCGATCGGGGCGGGTATCTACACCGCGCCGCTGGTGTGCGAAGGCGGCGCGATCCATGGCGATGGCGCGGGCACGGTGCTCACCACGGAACAATGCCTATTGCACCCCAATCGCAATCCGGGCCGTACGCGGGAGGAAATCGAGGGCGTGCTGAAATCCCATCTCGGCGCGCACAAGGTGGTCTGGTTGGGATCGGGTTTCTCCGATAGCGAAACCGATGGTCACGTGGACAATATCGCCTGTTTCGCGGCGCCTGGGCGGGTGATCCTGGGGATGCCCGCGGCCAAGAGCCACCCGGATTACGCCCCGGTGCATGAGGCGATGGCCCGGCTGAAGACTGCACGCGACGCGCAAGGACGTGAGCTTGAGGTCATTCCACTGCCGCAGCCGAAGAAGCACCGGCAATCCTGGTCGGGGCGGATGCTCGCGATGAGCTATGTGAATTTCTATCTCGCCAATGGCGCGGTGATCATGCCTGCTTTCGGCGATCCCAATGACGAGGCTGCACGCACGATTCTGGCCCAATGCTTCCCCGGCCGGGACATCATGCAGATCGACGCGCTGGATATCGTGCAAGGCGGCGGCGGCATTCACTGCATTACGCAGCAGGAACCGGCAGTGTGAGCGCGATCACGATCGCGGCTGCGCAATTTGCCTGCACCTGGGATCAGGCCGGCAATATTGCCAAAGCAAAAGACATGGTGCGGCGTGCGGCCGCCAAAGGCGCTTCGATCGTGTTGCTGCCGGAGTTGTTCGAGACACCCTATTTTTGCCAGGACCAATCCACGCGCCATTTTGCGCTGGCACGTCCTTTCGAAGGCAATCCGGTGATCGCGGCATTCGCGGAGCTTGCGGCGGAGTTACGCCTGGTCTTGCCGTTGAGCTTTTTCGAGCGCGCCAATTACGCCTATTACAATGCCCTTGCCATGATCGATGCCGATGGACGCGTGCTCGGGCGGTATCGCAAATCGCATATTCCGGATGGCCCCGGCTATCAGGAGAAATTCTATTTCCATCCCGGCGATTCCGGATTCAAGGTTTGGGACACGCGTTGCGGAAGGCTTGGCGCAGCTATTTGCTGGGATCAATGGTTCCCGGAAAGCGCCCGCATCATGGCGCTGAAAGGTGCCGAAATATTGTTTTATCCGACTGCCATCGGCAGCGAACCGCCTCCGGCTCCGCCGGTGGATTCGCGCGATCATTGGCGGCGGGTCATGCAAGGGCACGCGGCGGCGAATTATATTCCGCTCGTTGCCGCGAACCGGGTCGGGACCGAGCGGGGAGACGCGGCCGAGCTGACCTTTTATGGCTCGTCCTTCATCGCCGGGCCGACGGGCGAAATCCTCGCCGAATTGGGACGGGACGAAGAAGGCGTCATTGTTGCGGATGTCGATCTTTCGGCCATTGCCAAGGCCCGCGCCTCATGGGGTCTGTTCCGGGATCGCCGGCCCGACCTTTACGGCCCGATCCTCACCGCAGACGGGGAGGGCTGAGGCTGGGAAGGCCGTATTTATCAACCTGAACGCAGCCCGATACCAGCAGCCACCATCGTTCAGCGCCACTCCTAACTTTGCATTCGGAAGCCCTGAAATCGGAGCTGCCATGAGCTGGGAGACAAATCTGTTGATAGTTTCAGGGATTCGTTAACCTTCTCGCGCTAAGCCTCGGGTGTGACGCCGGGGAGCGCCCGCCGTGCCGCGTGAAGGGTCGGAGAATCGAGATCTTCGGCCGTCAAAAAGCCGGCACACAGAGCCTCGTCCGACAGCAAGAAATCCATTATCCCGGCAAGGAGCTCCGGATTGCCCGCCTGCGCCCGCAAATCGTCGAGTTCGAGTCCGGAAAGGGCCAGGAAGCGCACCAGCCCATCGCCATCCGCGGCGAGGTGGGCGAGGGCTTTAAGGGCAATGGCTTCAGCCGCGGAACGCAGCATCGTCAATCCAGCGTTAAGACATTGCGCATAAAACTATTGGCGACAGAAGAGCAGCGAATCGGGCAGCAGAAATTCTGTCGCCCCCTGAAGAAGCGGTACCGAACGCCATTTCGGCGATAACGGTTGCGGAGAGTCAAGCAATGGATGCCTTAGCAAAAACGGTTCTGATTGTGGAAGACAATGAGCTCAATATGAAGCTCTTTCATGATCTTCTCGATGCGCATGGCTATCGCATCCTGCAGACCAAGGATGGCATGGAGGCCCTCGATATCGCGCGGGAACATCGTCCCGATTTGATTCTTATGGACATCCAGCTGCCCGAGGTCTCCGGTCTAGAAGTCACCAAATGGCTCAAGGAAGACGATTCTCTGCGGGCGATCCCGGTGGTCGCAGTCACCGCCTTCGCCATGAAGGGCGATGAGGAGGTCATCCGCCAGGGTGGTTGCGAAGCCTATATTTCCAAGCCCATCTCCGTCACCAGCTTCCTTGATACGGTTCGCCGTTTCCTGGGCTGAGCCAATCGCAGAGTCCTGATGACCGCTCGCGATCTCGTCGTCGACGATATTCTTTCCAACGTCAAACTGTTGGAAGCGAAGCTCGCGGCTGAATATTTTGAAGTGATCACCGCCTTCAATGGCGAGCAGGCCTTGGCGCGCATTGCCGCCGAGCTTCCGGACATCGTGCTTCTGGACGTGATGATGCCGGGCATGGATGGCTTCGAAGTCTGCCGGCGCATCAAAAGCAACACCAAGACCACCCACATCCCGATCGTGATGGTGACGGCGCTCGATCAACCCAGCGACCGCGTCACGGGGCTCGATGCGGGCGCCGACGATTTTCTCACCAAGCCCGTGGATGATACCGCCCTGTTTGCGCGCGTGCGTTCGCTGGTGCGTCTGAAAATGATGACCGATGAGCTGCGCATGCGCGAAGAGACCGGTCAGAGCATGGGTCTTACCGATGCCGGTGAGACTCTGATCGAGCCCGATCCCACCGGTCATATCCTGATTGTCGAGGACCGTCCGGAATCGGTTGCCTGGTTTCGCGCCGCACTGGAAAGCAAGAACAAGCTTTCCGACGTTTCCAATTTCGACGAGGCCCTTGTCCGCGCCCGGGGCGGCGATTTCGATCTGATCGTGGTGAGCCTCGGCATTCGGGCATTCGACGGTCTGCGGCTATGCTCGCATTTGCGCTCGCTGGCCGAAATCCGCAATACGCCGATTCTCGTTCTTGTCAGCGAAGGGGAAAACCGCAAGCTCGCCCAGGCCCTCGATATGGGCGTGAACGACTATTTGATGCGGCCCGTGGACCGCAACGAATTGATGGCGCGCGTCAGGACACAGCTCCGCAAGAAGCACTATGCGGACAAGTTGCGGCACAATGTCCAACTCAGCCTGGAAATGGCGATCACCGATCAGCTTACCGGCCTGCACAATCGCCGCTACATGGCGCGCCATCTCGAAACATTGATGAAGAATGCCAGCGAGGCAAAGCCGATCTCGTTCCTCATCATGGACATCGATTATTTCAAGGCGGTCAACGACACGCATGGCCACGATATCGGCGATGAAGTCCTGCGTGAATTCGCAGCCCGGGTTTCGGCGAATGTCCGCGGTATCGATCTGGCTTGCCGCTATGGCGGCGAGGAGTTCGTGGTCGTGATGCCCGATACCGATACCCAATTTGCTTATTCGATCGCAGAACGTTTGCGCCAAAGCATGGAGATGACCCCGATTCTTCTCAGCCGGGCGCCGTACAAAATTGGCATTACCGCAAGCTTCGGTATCGCGTCTTGGACCGGTGAAGGCGACAACGCCGACAAGCTTCTTCACCGCGCCGACCAAGCGCTCTATCGCGCCAAGCGCGAAGGACGCAATCGCGTCATCGCCCAAGCGGCATAGGCTCAAGAATTACTGCGCAATCGGCGCGGAGATATCGTTCGTCGCCGAAACGATGCGGATGGTCATGACCTCCGGCGGAAGCGATTCCACGCGCAGCTCGGCGTCTACCGGTTGCGGCGCGTGGCTTTCATCGGGCATGGCCGGAGAGGTGGCGACCAGACGGTAGGTTTTGATCGCGGCATTGCCGCCATCGTCGGGTACTTCCGTCAGCTTGGGGTCGGTCCATCCTGCCGATGGAGCTGTGCCCGACACGTGGATGACCAGCGCCATTGGTGCATCGGACGGGCGGCTCAGCATCACGCTATTGACGCTGCTGAGGGGCAATTCGGTGGATGCCGGGATCGGGGGCGGCGGAGGCGGTGGGGCCGGTACGGGTGCAGCCGCGACCGGCGGCGCTTGTGCCGGCGCGGGCTGTGGTGCGGCAGGATTGCGATTGCATCCCGCAACCACCACCGAAAGCGCTGCAATGACGAGAGTTGTACGAAAAAACAAAGCCATGAACGCGATGCCCCGGGTCAAGCCCTTTGATCGCGCCATAGAGACGAAGGGAGCCGGGCGGGTCAACCGACCCGCCCCGCGTTGTCCTGAAAAATTTGCGTTAGGGAGCTGGGGCCGGAGCGGGAGCACCAGGAGTACCAGGAGCGCCAGGTGGACCAGCTTGCGGTTCGGGTGCGGGAGCCCCAGGGGCGCCCGGTGCGCCCGGCGGTCCTGGTTCGGGTACGGGTGCTGGCACTACAGCCGGTGCCGGCTCTCCGGCCGGAGTAGGGGCCGGATTGTTCTGGTTGCAACCGATCAAAACTGCCGTCGCAGCAGACAGGAGCAACATATTGATTAATTTGGCTTTCATGGGGTTCCCTCTGTGTCGATTCTTGGCGTAGCGCGAGCACAGTGGACCGCGCCAACCGCAAAAGAACGCGCAGCGGCGCAAGAAGTTGTAGGTTTTTTCACGGCGGGGTGATCGGCGAAGTCGATCTATGCGTGGGCAATAAGCCACGCAAATACCAGCACTTCAAATTTTGAAGCTGGGACGCAAGTCGAAATGGGTAGCAAAAAACACCCCGGCCGAATGACGCGGCCGGGGTGCCGCAAATCAGAAAATAGTCTCTAGCTTACGGAGCCGGAGCTGGGGCCGGAGCCGGCTCTGCAGGAGCGGGCTCAGCCGGCGCCGGAGGAGCGGCGGGCTCTGCGGGCGCTGCCGCGGGAGCTTCGGGTGCCGGGGCCGGAGCCGGGGCGGAACTCTGATTGCATGCGACGAGCAAAGTCGCCGTGGCAAGCGCGGCAAGGATTTTCAGAGACTTCATTTTTGTAACTCCTATTTCAGGCAGAAAAATAAAAGCGGGGAATCGAGTTTGGAGCCTATTGAGTAATAGAGACGCAGACCAAACTCAACGCTCAAATAGCCAATTCGCACAGAACAGGAACGTGGTCGGATGGTTTTTCCCACCCCCGCACCTTGCGTTCAATGGAGCAACCGACCAGCCGGTCAGCGGCCTGGGACGACAATAGAATATGATCGATTCGGATGCCATGGTCTTTAACCCATGCACCGGCTTGATAATCCCAGAAGGTATACCGCTTAGGTTCGACATTGCAGGCGCGAAACGCGTCCGTAAGACCCAGATGCAAGATGCGACGGAACGCCGCGCGCGTTTCGGGCTGAAACAGGGCATCGCCCGTCCATGCCTTTGGATCGTAACAATCGTCCGCGGTCGGAATGACGTTGTAATCCCCGGTGAGAATCAGCGGCTCCTCGAAGCTTAGAAGATGCCGGATGTGCTGGTTCAGGCGCTCCATCCACGCGAGCTTATAGGCAAATCGCTCCGTACCCGGCGGATTGCCGTTGGGTGCATAGATCGAAGCCACCCGGACCACGCCGCCCGACTCGCTCGGCACCACCGCTTCAAGATAGCGGGCGTGGTCATCGCCTTCCACCGCGGGAAGGCCACGGGTCAGATCCTCCGGCGGCCTTTTGGACAGGATCGCCACTCCATTGTAGCTTTTTTGTCCGTATACGGCGCAGTTATAACCAAGGCTCTCGAACATTTCCGCAGGGAAGCCTTCGTCGGTGGTCTTGATCTCCTGCAGGCACACCACATCGGGCGCGGCTTCTGCCAGCCAGGTCTTCACCGCATCGATCCGCGCCTTGACGGAATTGACGTTCCAGGTGGCGATTTTCATATCGCCAATGTAAGCGCCAGCCCGAGCCGGCAAAAGCACCTATTTCGGTCATCCACAATGGAGATGCCCATGCTCATAGCCGTTCAACGCGTACATGCGTTTCCGCATGCCGGATCGATCTCGTCAAGCGTGAATGCCGTCCGCGGACTTAATTTTGCGACATCCCGATCCCAAGCGCTGCGCAATTGAATGTAGCGTTCGACGTCGGTGGCAGTTTTGGGGCTGGTCTCGATGCCGGCCTGCTTCAAGCGTTGCACCGCCGCGTCGTAGCGTTTACGCCACAAATCCGATGTTTTGGGCGGTAGAGTCCGGTTAGGGTCGGCGCGGCCACCGGGAAGAAACGTCCGCTCCAGCGTGATGACAAGAACCTGTGCCGCTCTCGCCATTGCCGTAACGGAAGCGGACTCTCTCAGCCAGCGATGTTTATCATCCAGGGCCGTCTGGATGAGGGCATGCGTGTCGAGAGCGACCAGCGTAAATCGTGAGACAGAGTAAAAAGGCCGGGGAAAAAGAAAATAGAACAGCACGGGATAGAAGTGGTGCACTTCCTTGATGTCGATCATCTGCGTGGCGATTTCGGACAGATCGGTATAGCCGGCGGTGAAGGCGCCCTCTGGACCAAGGCGGGCGATCAATTCCGCCGCATCGCCTGTTTCTCCGGACATTAGCTCCAATTTCAAACCCAGTGCGTTGCGTCGCTGCAGGGCAGAATAGACCTGCATCAGGTAGGTGAGTGTGAGCGACAGCACGGACAAGCCTAC
>DATARE010000606.1:0-2954 GCA_036264295.1 Micropepsaceae bacterium
ATCATGTAGTTCACATCGGTGTCCGAGGAGAGCCGCCATTCCCAGCGCAAGGGATCGAAGGCGACGCCCTGAATCCCCGTGACATTCAGCCCGGCGTCCTGAAGCAATATCTCCAGCTCGGCGGGAGTCACAAAGCGATTCCAATCATGGGTGCCGGCCGGTAACCAGCGCAGCACATATTCCGCACCGATTTTTGCCAGAGCGAGGCTCTTCAGGGTGCGGTTGAGGGTGGCCACCAACATCAGCCCGCCGGGTTTCAACATCTCGGCGCACGATCCGAGAAAGCCCGCCAGATCGGCCACGTGCTCGACGACTTCCATGTTCAGGATCATGTCGAAACGCGCGTTTTCGACGGCCAGGATCTCCGCAGTCGCGGCACGGTAGGCAAGCGAAAGCCCCGTGCCCGCAGCATGGCTGGCCGCGGTTTTGACATTCTTCTCCGAGGCGTCCGCCCCCAGCACGGTGAAACCCATGCGGGCCATGGGCTCGGAAAGCAGGCCTCCGCCGCAACCGATGTCGAGCAGGCCAAGCCCCTGGAACGGCTTCAAAGCGCGTTCGTCGCGGCCGAAATGCTCTGCCGCCAATGCGCGGATGAATTGCAGCCTGACCGGGTTGAAGACGTGGAGCGGCCGGAACTTGCCCTTGGGGTCCCACCACTCGGCCGCCAGCCGGCTGAATTTTTCCACCTCGGCCAGGTCGACGGACGAATCCCCGTCCGGAGGGTGGCTGGAACTTTCCGTGGGCTGCATCGCAAATCCGCCGTTGAGTGCCGAGAGCCTCGCGTCTATGTATGGCCCGCAAAATCCGCCCGCGCCAGACCCTCACATGGCCAAGATTGTAATGAAATTCGGCGGCACCTCGGTGGCCGATGTCGAGCGCATTCGCAATGTTGCGAAGCTCGTGAAACGCGAGGTCGACCGCGGCAACCAGGTTGCGGTGGTGGTTTCGGCCATGGCGGGCGAAACCAACAAGCTTGTCGGCTGGACCCGCGAATTGTCGCCGCTCCACGATGCCCGCGAATATGACACCGTCGTTGCCGCCGGCGAGCAGGTGACTGCGGGGCTTTTGGCCGTGGCTCTTTCGGCCATCGGGGTTCCGGCACGATCCTGGCTGGGTTGGCAGATCCCCATCAAAACCTCTAGCATGCACGGTTCGGCGCGTATCCTCGATATCGTGCCGGATCTCCTGAATGAAAGGCTGGCCCAGGGACAGGTCGCCGTGGTGGCCGGCTTCCAAGGCATTGCGCCGGACAATCGCATTTCGACGCTGGGGCGGGGCGGTTCGGATACCAGTGCGGTGGCGCTCGCCGCCGGTCTCAAGGCCGATCGCTGCGATATTTATACCGATGTAGACGGCGTCTACACGACGGACCCCCGAATCACATCCAAGGCCCGCCGGCTGGACAAGATCGCCTATGAAGAGATGCTGGAGCTGGCATCGCTGGGCGCCAAAGTGCTGCAAACGCGCTCCGTCGAGATGGCGATGGTTCATCGGGTGCCGGTGCGCGTGCTATCGACTTTCGATGCCGACAGTGGCGGCACGATCGTTTGCGACGAGGAAGACATCGTGGAAAAGAACCCGGTCACCGGCATCGCCTATACCCGCGACGAAGCCAAGATCACGCTGTTGCGTATTCCCGATCAGCCCGGCGTTGCCGCGGCGATTTTCGGCCCGCTGGCCGATGCCGGCGTCAATGTGGACATGATCGTGCAGAACGTGTCCGAAGACGGCCGCCGCACGGACCTCACCTTCACGGTGTCCCGCGCCGAATTGGACCGCGCCCTCGATGCCATCCGCAAGGCCGCGCCACAGATTGGTTACAAGGACCTGATCTCGGCTGCCAATGTTGCCAAGGTGTCCATCATCGGCATCGGCATGCGCGCCCATCCGGGCGTCGCGCAGACCATGTTCAAGACGCTTGCCGAGAAGGGCATAAACATCCAGGTGATATCGACCTCGGAAATTAAGGTCAGTGTCCTGATCTCCGAGGACTATGTCGAACTTGCCGTTCGTGCGCTTCATTCGGCCTACGATCTGGACGCGGCATGATTTATGCTACCGCGTACGCCACAAGAGACGCGTAGAAATCAGCGGGCCGAATAGCGCGTTCTGCTCGCCGGTAAGGGTGCCCAGCAGTTGAGCAACATGATCGAAATGCGACGCATGGCAGGAAAGCCCATCTGATGCCGCCCCAACTCGCAGCGGGCGGCCCCAGAGTGCTTCTGCGCCGCCTACGCGAGATCATGGCGGAGCGGCAGAGCGCGCAGGCACGTCTGAACAAGCTGGTATCGGTGATCGCGGCCAATATGGTGGCCGAGGTGTGCTCGATCTATCTGCGCCGGGCCGGGGATTCCCTGGAACTGTTCGCCACCGAAGGTCTGAACCGCGAAGCCGTCCATGCCACGCGATTGAAGCCGGGCGAGGGCCTTGTCGGCCTCGTGGCGCAAACGGCCGCGCCTTTGAATCTGTCCAATGCGCCCGAGCACCCGAGCTTTTCGTACCGCCCGGAAACCGGCGAAGACCCGTTCAATTCGTTTCTCGCGGTGCCCATCGTCCGCGGCGAGCGCGTCTTCGGTGTATTGACCGTTCAGAACCGCACGCAGCGCCATTACGGCGAGGAGGAAGAGGAAGCGCTCGCCACCATCGCCATGGTGCTGGCAGAAGTGGTGGCCCAGGGCACCCTGGTCGATCTGGCCGAAATCGATGAAGCGGAGCTGTCGCCGACGCGCCCGGCGGTCTTCCAGGGTGAAGGTCTGGCCGAAGGGCTTGCCATCGGCACGGTCTATCTTCACCAGCCGCGCGTCAAAGTCGATCACATGATCGCCGACGATCCCAAAGCCGAATTGCAACGGCTGGAGGATGCGCTGGAAGAATTGCGGCTTGCCGTCGATGCCATGCTCGAATCTTCGGAGCTGGACCTGGCCGGTGAAACCCGTGAAGTGATCGAAGCCTAC
>DATARE010000556.1:0-2064 GCA_036264295.1 Micropepsaceae bacterium
GGGCGCGCTGCGCGAAAGAGAAACTATTCACCGCCCGCCCGCGCGGGCGCTTCACCGGCTTGAAATGCATTCCCTGTTCGCGCAATTTGATCCCCTCGCGCCGGCCACACGTTCCGACGAAACATAAGCGGGCACCATGAATGCGCTGACCGCAAGTCTGATTGTGGCCCTTATCGGCGCCATCGCCTTTATCGTGGTCGCGGTCATCACGGCGCGCGCCCGCATCGGCCGGCTGCCGGCACTCGCAGGACCGGATGCATCCAACGCATCTCAACTCGCGATTGATCTTCCGGAAACAGCCAGACACTTTCGCGTTCTCGGCTGGATGGCGGTGTTGCTGCTCTACCTGGCGGCCATTTTCTGTTTGCTCCAAGGCTTCGGCGATTTGCGGATTTTTTTCCACTGGCAACAGTGGCAAGACTTTTTCGGCAGCCAGCTTTCCGAGCGCGCCGAAATTGCGCTGTATTCCAGATTCTGGATGGCGATCGGGATCGTGTTAATCCTTATCGGATTATGGGCGCAATGGCGTTTGCGACGCCGCGCTGCGTGACATCCGCGAACGCGGCTTAAGCCGTCATTGCGAGCGCAGCGAAGCAATCCAGGCTGAGGCGCCGATCTGGATTGCTTCGTCGCTCTCGCTCCTCGCAATGACGAGGCGCAAGCAAGGCTTTGCGGCGTTCCCGGGTCGCGAGCGCATCACTATCGTGCTGCGCTGCGCCCGGGACACGCGCCCCGATCACCCCATCTAGAACTTGTCGCCGTTACCCGGCGAATTCGGCCCGCTTCTGCTCTTCGGCTTCCGCTTCCGTCCGCGGCGCGGCCGGCAGCTGCAGCACCGTTGCGGTCTGGCCTTCCTCGAGATGGGTGAGCAGGATCTGCTGGCCGTCCGGCATTTCCAGGACATCGTGATGCACGCTCGGTGTGTCCTTGTCGCGTTGCCGGAAGATCGCGGTGGTGAAGGCTTCGAGGCTCTTTCCGTCATCGGCGGACCAGCGCAGCTTGAGCGGCTTGTCGAAGGCAAGCTCGGTGCCGGGCAGGATACAAACCGCCGTTGCGTCGCCGACCGGATCGTCGGCGGCTTTGAATCCGACCGTGCCGCGGCCGAAATTGTGGCTTACCAATTTGTCGGCGACGACGGCGGGACGCGATTTAGCGTGTAGCAGGCTGAAGTCGCACATGATCAAACCTTTCCTGGTTTGGTTGCGGGCGACCAGCCAATCGCCTTGACGCCGGCGACAGCGAATCGCCATTGCGTCAAGCATGCCTGATTCGCGGCCAACGTCCTCATTACATTTTTGCCGGGCACCGGCGAAGGGGGCGGCGCGAAGGCGCGGTGGAGATTTTACGCGCGACGGTCGGGATTACGCAGCTGCGAGGGCGGTGCAGCTCGTCATTGCGAGCGCAGCGAAGCAATCCAGGGAGATGCGCCGCTCTGGATTGCTTCGTCGCTGTTGCTCCTCGCAATGACGGAAAAGAGGCGCCATAAAACATTTGCCTCTCCCCTGGCGGGAGAGGCCGACTTGCGAACCAATGGGTCTGGCCCGAAGTGGCCGGCCCGAAAACGAATCGAGCAAAACGGGTGAGGGGATTGGTCTTTTAGTTCCGAAACAATCGAACACCGGTAGTACTAAAGCACAGGACCGCCGGTACTTAAGGCTGATTGTTCGACCTCGTTGGCGATGAGAAAGTCGGCGGGGAAGGGGACCGCCCACGGATAGTTCCCCGAGGAGATTTCTTATTGTTCGAGAAATTTATGGATCAGCCGCAGCTGCCCTGGCTTTCCATAATTGCCGTTGTCATCGCACTCGTGGCGCTCGCGATGAGCTTGCGATACGCCATCCGGCGCCGACGGCTCATTCAAAAGTACGGGCGAGACGTGGGCCTTATGATTCTCGGTCGAGCCGTTTGGCAAGGAATGTCCGTTGAGCAACTTATAGACGCGTGGGGCTGTCCTGTCAGCATCGACCACGACGTCTATGAGACAAAAACGAAACAGACCTGGAAATATCATCGAACAGGAAAGAATAGAGTCAAGGATCGCGTTTATTTGGAGAATGGCATAGT
>DATARE010000052.1:0-6581 GCA_036264295.1 Micropepsaceae bacterium
GCCGAAGTTGGAAGCAAAGGGCGTCCGGCTCGCCTTTTACAATGAGCGCATGAAGCGTCAGCTCACAGTGCTGAACGGCATCGATCTTACCGTGCGCGAAGGCGAGCTCGTCGCCATAGTCGGCCCCAGCGGCTGCGGCAAATCCACATTCTTGAACGCAGTGGATGGGCTGGTGAAAATCACCGGCGGCGACATCCGCGTCGATGGCAAATCCGTCGCCGCACCGGGCCCGGACCGTGCCATGGTGTTTCAGCAGGATTCGCTGTTTCCCTGGCGCACGGTGCTGCGCAACGTGGCGTACGGGCTCGAACTGCAGAAGCGCCTGTCGCAAAATGAGATGAACAATCGCGCCACGGCGTTGGTCGATCTGGTGGGCCTCTCCGGGTTCGCGCAGCATTATCCGCATGAGCTTTCGGGCGGCATGCGCCAGCGGGTCAACATCGCGCGCGCCTTGGCCACCGATCCGGAATTGCTGCTGCTGGACGAGCCGTTTGCGGCGCTCGATGCGCAGACTCGCGAGGCGATGCAAAGCGAGCTGTTGAAAATTCTGGCGCGTGCCGGAAAGACCGCCTTGTTCATCACGCACCAGATCGACGAGGCTGTTTTCCTCGCCAATCGCGTGGTGGTGTTTTCCGGCCGCCCGGCGCGCATCAAGGAAATCGTCGATGTCGATCTGCCGCCGAACCGGACGCTGGACGTGAAGCTCCAGCCGCGTTTCCGCGCGCTGCAGGATCATATCTGGCGCCAGATCCAGGAAGAATCCGCAAACCTGGCGATGGCGGTCTGATGCCATGACGCTCGCGCCGCTCCGCGAAGAACTCGCATCTGCGCAGGAGGAGGCGCCAGCCACATCCCGCTGGCGGCGGAACGAGAACTTCGTCATCGGTATGGTTTCGGTGATCGCGTTCCTGCTGTTCTGGGAATCGGCGGCCGCCTTCGGCTGGGCGAACCCGCTGTTCACCTCTTCGCCGAGCCGCATTGCCGCGGCCGCCTTCGAGATGTTTCGTGACGGCAGCATCTATCCCGATCTGGCGGTCAGCGCGGAGGAGTTCGTGCTGGGCTATGGGCTGGCCGTTATTGTCGGCGTGCCGCTCGGCATTCTGATGGGATGGTACGCCCGCTTGAATGCGGTCCTCGATCCCTTTGTCAATGCGCTCTACGCGACACCGCGCATCGCGCTGATGCCGCTCATCATCATCTGGTTCGGCATCGATCTGTCGGCCAAGATCGCGATCATTTTCCTGTCGACCGTGTTTCCCATTCTGGTCAACACCATGACCGGCGTGCGCACGATGGAGCGCGACTTCGTCAAAGTGGCGCGTTCCTTTGGCGCCAGCGATGCGCAATTGTTCCGCACTGTCGCCCTGCCCTCGTCCGTGCCCAACCTGCTCACCGGTCTGCGCCTGGGGCTCGGGCACGCGCTGATCGGCATCGTGGTGGGCGAAATGTATGGCGCATCGGCCGGAATTGGCTTCATGATGCAGACGGCGGGGGCGACCTTCCAGACCGACAAGGTGATGGTCGGCATTGTCATTATTGCCGCCGCCGGCATGGGGCTGACTCAGGTTTTGCGGATGATCGAAAAGAAATTCGATGTCTGGCGTCCGGACCATCATGTGTAAACAATTCCACTCTTAATCGAACAAGAACGCGGGGGAACACGATGCGTGGAACGATCTTGGCGGGACTGACCGCAATTGCGCTGTTGGTGGGCGCGCTGCCGGCGAATGCCGCGTGGCACGGCTATTTCAACGCCGAGGCGGGGTTCTCCTACACCGCGCCGGGCACGGTGAAAGCGGAAAAAACGAGCTACCGCAGCGCCAGCGAAGGCCAGCGCATGGCCACGATTTTCCGCTCCGTCGAGGACGATGTCGAATACAAGGTGACCGTGGTCAATTTCTTCGGCCGCAAGAGCAACGATGATGCCATTATCAAGGAAGCCTCGGCCCAATTGCGCGGCACCAACAAAATCCTGTCGGACGAGGACGCCCGCGTCGAATCCAGCTATGGCCGCAAGATGACGGTCGATCTGCCGCAAAATGGCGGGCGTTCCATGGCGGCGCTGTATTTCAACCAGGGCTATCTGATCGAACTGCAAGTGACGGTGCTGCCGGCCAATGGCGATTACGGCTCGCCCGATATGGGACGGTTCGTCGATTCCCTGGCCTTCGGCGCGGGGCGCGGGGAAAGCGATGCGACCGAACTCAAGCTGATACGCTGAAATCGGGACGGCACATTTCCGGGGAACCCAAATGAAGCACGGATTCGTCTTCGCCTTGGCGGCCATGCCCATTGCGGCATTCCTGTTTGCATCGTCGCTGCGGGCAGCAGAGGCCGATCCGGAATTGCGGGCACCCGCCGCCAAGGAATGGCTGCACGCGGGCGGAGATTGGAGCAATTCGCGCTATTCGACGCTGACCCGGATCACGCCCGCCAATGTGAAAACCCTGAAAGGGGCTTGGGTCACCCATCTGGGCTCGGGCCTGGGTGCGAAATATTCGCTGGAGACGACTCCACTCGTCAAAGACGGGGTGATGTACGTCACCTCCGGCAATGACGATGTCTTCGCGTTGGACGCGAAAACCGGCGCGCTGATTTGGGAGCATAAATCGGGCATCGACCAGGCGATCGACACGGTGTGCTGCGGCTGGGACAATCGCGGGCTCGCGATTGGCGATGGCAAGGTTTTCCTGGGCCAGCTCGACGGCACCTTCGTCGCGCTCGATGCGAAAACCGGCAAGCGCCTGTGGCAGACGACAATCGGCAAATGGCAGGATGGCTACACCATCACCAGCGCGCCGACTTATTACAAAGGCGCTGTCTATACCGGCGTCTCGGGTGGCGACCGCTCCGCACGCGGCAAGCTCACCGCGCTCGACGCCAAGACCGGCAAAGAGCTGTGGCATTTCTGGACGGCGGCCGGCCCCGGCGAAAAGGGCGGCGACACCTGGCCCTCGCCCACCGATCCCGATCCCGACAAGCGCAGCGCCTATACGCATGGCGGCGCGAATATCTGGCAGGCGCCCGCCATCGATCCCGATCTTGGGCTGATCTATTTCTCCACCGGTCAGCCCGGCCCGGATGCGGTGGGTGAAGGCATCAAGCGCCCCGGCGACAATCTTTACAGCTCATCGATGGTGGCGCTGCATCTGGACGGCACCTATGCCTGGCATTTTCAGATGGTGCATCACGATCTGTGGGATTTCGATTGCCCCTCGCCGGTGGTGCTGTTCGATCAAATGATCGGCGGCGTCATGCGCAAGGGCATCGCGGAAGCCTGCAAGACCGGCTGGATCTATATGCTCGACCGCACCAACGGCAAGCCGCTGATCGGCATCGACGAGAAACCGGTGGAGCAGGACAAGCGCGTGGCCACCGCGGCCACCCAGCCCATCCCGCGCGGCGATGCATTGATTCCGCAATGTCCGCAAGCTCTGCCGGGTTGGACGACCAAGTGCATTTTCGGCGTCATCTATGACATGCCGATCCTGATGTCGCCCGGCGGCAATGGCGGCACCAATTGGTCGCCGATGGCCTACAGCCCGCAGACGGGCTATTTCTACGTCACAGCCGCCGACCGCCCGCAAAGCCGAATCCTGCGCCAATTGGGCAAGGCCGTGGGGCCGCCCATCGGCGCCCATTATGCGGGCACGCTGTCGGCGGTGGATTCGCGCAGCAACAAAATCGTCTGGCAAAAGAAAATGCCCTATTCGGTGGGACAGGGCAGCGGCGCGCTCGCCACGGCGTCGGGGCTGGTGTTTCACGGCGAGCCGAGCGGCGCATTCCAGGCCTATGACGCCAAGAACGGTGCGTTGCTGTGGCAATGGCAGACCGGTGCGGGCGCCGATGCGCCCGCCATCACCTATGACATCGACGGCGAGCAATATGTGGCGATTGGTGTGGGCGGCGTCGCGATCCAGACGACGTCGGCCAACAGCGACATGATCTGGGCGTTTTCGCTCAGCGGCAGCCCGGGAGGCCGGTTGAAGGAATTCGCGGCGCCGAAGCCGCCGGTGAATGTGGTGGGATTCGACGGGCCGGTGGTGGCGGCCAATGCGATCAAGCTGGTGGATTACCAGTTCGCGCCGTCGCGGATCACCGTGCACACCGGGACCAAGGTCGTCTTCACCAATGATGGCAGCGAGATGCACAACGCGTCGTCGTCGGAGGCGGGTGGTTGGGATACGGGCTTGCTGGCCAAAGGGCAGACCGCATCGATCACATTCAATCGTCCGGGTACGTATAGTTTCAACTGCTCGCCGCACCCTTCGATGATCGGCCAGATCGTGGTGACGGGCGATGCCGTGGCGTCGGCGCCACCCGTCGTGGTGCAGCGGGGTGCTGCGCCGCCCGGTGCGCCTCAAGGCGCGGCGCACGAACACTAATTGTTACCCTCCCCTTGAGGGAGGGTCGATCCGGTGACGCGCGCAAGCGCGGAGACGGATCGGGGAGGGGACAATTCGAGCACATCCCCTCCCCGAAATTTCTCGCGGTGCTCAAGATTTCGACCCTCCCTCAAGGGGAGGGTGGAGGGCTCGGCGATGCATTACCAACCCATTGTCCCCCGGGCGCGGCTCGGTTTCATCATTCCTTCGTCCAACCGGATGGTCGAGCCGCAGATGGCCCGGTTTTGCCCGCCCGGCGTGGTGCCGCATTTCATGCGGCTGCGCATGACCAACAAATACAAACGCCCGCTGCCGGAATTGCTGCCCACCATTCTGGAAGCTGCCGCGCATCTGATGGATTCCAAATGCGATCTCACCATCTTCCAATGCACCGGCACGTCCATGTCCGGCGGTGTGGATATGGACAATCATGTCGTCTCCGAAATCGCCCGCGCGACGGAGCGTCCGGCCATCAGCACGGCCTCGGCGGTGAAGGCCGCGCTCACCGCCCTGAACGCGCGGCGGTTGGTCTTCATTTCGGAAACCAAACAGGATGGCCACGACAAGAAGCGGAAATTCCTGCAAGAGGCCGGTTACGAGATTGTCGCCGACAAAGCGGCATCGCTTTCGGGCACGGATGAATATTGCGTCACGCCGCCCCGCTTCTGGTACGACATGGCGATGGCGCTCAAGCACGATGCGGCGGATGCCATTTTCATCTCCTGCGCCAATATCGGCAGCATCGATACAATCGCCGATTTGGAACGCGATCTGAACAGACCGGTGATCACATCCAATCAGGCCGCGCTCTGGTGCGCGCTGCGGACATTGGGTTTGCCCGATACCGTGCCCGGCCTCGGCCAGTTGTTTCAGCACAATCTGACGCCGCTTCCGGCGAAACGCGATCAATAGGATTTCGGCATGCCCAGCACGTTCTGCCCCAGAAAGGCGAGCACCAGATTGTTGTTGATCGGCGCGGTCATATAAAGCCGCGTCTCGCGGAATTTCCGCTCCACATCATATTCGCGCGCGAAACCGTAACCGCCATGGGCATCCAGGCACGCATTCGCCGCTTCCCAGGCCGCTTCGCTGGACAGCAATTTCGCCATGTTCGCTTCGGCGCCGCATGTCTCGCCGCGGTCGAATTTCTCCGCCGCCACATCGCGCATGCAGGCCGCCGCTTCGACATGGGCATAGGCCCGCGCCAGCGGAAACTGCACGCCCTGATTGGCGCCGATGGGCTTGCCGAACACCACGCGTTCGCTGGCATATTTGGCGCCGCGTTCGACAAACCAGCGGCCATCGCCAATCGCTTCGGAGGCGATCAGGATGCGTTCCGCGTTCCAGCCGTCGATGATGTAGCGGAATCCCTTCCCCTCTTCGCCAATGCGGTTTTCCACGGGAATTTCGACATCTTCGAAGAACAGAATATTGGTGTGGTGGTTGAACATCATGTCGAGCGGCCGGATTTCGAATTTGCCCTTGATGTCGCGCAAATCCAACATGAAAACCGACAGCCCCTGGGTCTTGTCCTTCAATTCGTCATAGGGCGTGGTGCGCGCCAGCAGCAGCATCAGATCGGATTGTTTCACCCGCGAGATGAAGATCTTCTGGCCGTTGACGATGTATCTGTCACCCCGGCGCACGGCGCGCGTTTCGATGCGGGTCGATTCCGATCCCGCATTCGGTTCGGTGACGGCAAAGGCCTGCAGCCGCAATGCGCCGCTGGCGATTGCGGGAAGATAACGCTGCTTCTGCGCGTCGCTGCCGTGGCGCAGCAGCGTTCCCATGATGTACATCTGCGCATGACAGGCGAGCCCATTGCCGGGCGAGCGGTTGATCTCCTCCAGAATGAGTCCGGCTTCGGCGATGCCAAGCCCCGCCCCGCCATAGTCTTCCGGGATCAGGGCGGCGAGATAACCGCTTGCCGTCAGCGCATCGACAAAACCTTGCGGATATTCGCCCGCCTTGTCGATGTCGCGCCAATAGGCATCGGGAAAATCGGCGCAGATTTTGCGGATGGCTTCGCGGATTGCTAGGCGGTCGCTTTCGCTGGCAGAAACCATTCGCACTGTCCACTGGTTGGTTCGTCGACGGGTTGACCCGCGCGCTCAGAAATCTGCCTTGCCGGCTTGCGGGATCGGAACGAGGCCCTGGTTGAAATGATCCTCGTTGTTTTCGGCGCAGACCATTTCG
>DATARE010000099.1:0-2015 GCA_036264295.1 Micropepsaceae bacterium
CTC
Organism: Micropepsaceae bacterium; assembly: GCA_036264295.1. Taxonomy (GTDB): domain Bacteria; phylum Pseudomonadota; class Alphaproteobacteria; order Micropepsales; family Micropepsaceae; genus CAIYRG01. Next base: position 4 of record DATARE010000099.1, read on the forward strand.
GGCGCCCTGCACCACGATGTCGTTGACGCACATGGCGACGAGGTCCTGCCCGATCGTGTCGAAGCGCTTCGCTTCGATGGCGAGCTTGAGCTTGGTTCCGACACCATCGGTCGAGGCCACCAGCAGCGGGTCCTTGAATCCGGCTGCCTTCAAATCGAACAAACCGCCGAAACCGCCCAGCGCCGCATCCGCACCGGAGCGGGCTGTCGCCTTTGCCGCTGGCGCGATGCGGTCCACCAAAGCGTCGCCCGCATCGATGTCGACGCCAGAATCCTTATAGGTGAGCGGGGTGCGGCCGGCGGTCATCATATGTCCCCAAAGGGATGCCGGCCATGCTGTAGTAAGCGGCAGGGATGGGCGCAAGAGCCGAAGCGCCGCCGTGCGAAACGGCAGCGCTTCGCTCAACAATTACCGGGAATAATCCTGGCCTTCGGCGAAGCGGCCGCGAGAGCCATAGCGTTCCCCACGCATGTGCTCACCCCGGCGCTCGGCCATGAACATCAGCCGGTCTGCCGTCCGCTTCTGGTCCTCGCTGAACGAGGCATAGAGCGGCCGCATGGCCTGGATGACGCGATTGAGGTCGGCACTGTGGTCGGCAAGCCGATGCTGGCGTTCCTCCAGCCGGTCAAGCACGCTCACAGGTCCGCGGCGATCGTCGAAATCGCGTCCGCGGTCATTGTTCCGCTCGCGCGCTTCGTCCTTCACCACCGCCGTAAAATCCGTCCACGCGCGCTCCTGTGCGGGCGTGATGCGCAATCTGGTGTGGTAGAAGGCCAGCCGCCGGTCGAGCCGGTCTTGCGGGCTGCCAAAATCGCGGCCGTTTCGGAAATCCGATTGCCCGCCATATTCGCGCGGATTGGCGCGGTCATATCCTTGGTCCTGCTGCGGGGTCTGAAGATTGGGAAGCGCCTGCGGTCCGCTTTGCGCGGAACTCACGGCAATTCCCGTTGCCGAGGCTATCGCCACGGCAATTCCCAGCGCCGCACCTGTGCGCCAGGAGATTATGCGATTCATGAGTGTGCTCCTTGGGTCATCGGCGTCGCGTCGACGCCTAAACCCCTCCGCCCATGAATTTAGTGGCGGCAAGCTGAGGCGCCAATTAACAAATATTTAAGCAGTAGAATCAAAATGTTACGGCGACGCCACGGGGAGCCGTGTTACAAAATCTGCGGGAGGGGTGCATTCGCGCGGGTGAATAACCAATGTCGCTCGAAGGTGCCCTAGCGGCGAACCGGTTTGGTCTTGGCGCCAGGCCGGGTGAAATCGAAGACGCAAGCAGCGATCCGAAAGCCTGGCTTCTCGGTCAGCTGAACAATGCGGAGCCTGTGGACCGCTTTACCGGGTTCCCGCCGACAATCGAGACGATCGCCGATCTCGCCAAACGCCGCGTTGCGCAAAAGGCGAAGGACCGCGAGGCGCTCAAAACCCTCCTCATGCAAGCGCGTCAGACCTATTTGCGCGAAATGGCGGCGCGCTTCCGCGCCGGCTTCGAAACCACCCAGCCTTTGCGCGAGCGGTTGGTGCGCTTTTGGAGCAATCACTTCACTGTGTCGATCCAGAAGCCGCAAGTGGCGGTCTTCGTCGGGGCCTTCGAACGTGAGGCCATCCGTCCGCATGTCACCGGGCGTTTCGCCGACATGGTCCTGGCGGTCGAACGCCACCCGGCCATGCAACTCTATCTCGACAATGCCCAATCCATCGGACCCGATTCTTTCGCCGGCATGCGCACGCATAAGGGACTGAACGAGAATTTGGGCCGCGAAATCCTTGAGCTGCACACGCTCGGGGTCGATGGCGGCTATAGCCAGGACGACGTGATCGCGCTGGCGAATATTCTCACCGGCTGGAGCATCGATCGTGGCCAGGATGCAGCGGCGCAGTTGATGAATGTGGCAATGGGAGAAGCCGAAGGCGGCTTTCGGTTCTATCCGCCACGCCATCAGCCGGGACCAAAAACACTCCTCGGCCGCACCTATCGCGAAGGCTTCGAAGGGGGCATCGCGGCCCTCACC
>DATARE010000118.1:0-1630 GCA_036264295.1 Micropepsaceae bacterium
CCGCAGCCGCCATCGCGGTGCCAACGATGGTGCCCGCGGCCCAGCCGACAAGCAGCGCCCAGGGGTTGAACCAGCGCGTATAGGCGCCGAGCATGACGGCCGGCAGGGTCTGGATGATCCAGATCCCACCGAGAAGCTGAAGCTGAATGGCATATTGGGTCGGCACGAAGATGATGAAGACGAGCGCGCCGAACTTGACGATCAGCGACACCCATTTCGCCATCTGGGATTCCTGCCGGTCGGTCGGATTGGGGTTGATGAATTCGCGATGGATGTTGCGGGTGTAAAGATTGGCCGCGGCAATCGACATGATGGCCGCTGGAACGAGCGCGCCGATGCCGATCGAGGCGAAGGCAAAGCCCACGAACCAGGACGGGAAGACCTGCAGGAACAGCGCCGGTACCGCGAAATTGGGGCCGAATTCCTTGAACGCTTCGGCATAGGCCGGCATCTGCCGCACGCCGACGGCAAGCGCCATGAAGCCCAGCAGCGCGATCAGCCCGAGCAGGAACGAATAGGCCGGAAGCAGCGCGGCATTGCGCCGGATCACATGCCGGCTGGAAGACGAGAGCACGCCCGTCACCGAATGCGGATACAGGAACAGCGCCATGGCCGATCCCAGGAAGAGCGTCGCATACCCGGTGTAAGAGCCCAAATTGTCGGGCAGCAGAAGCTTGTCCGGCGGCATCGCGGCGAACACCTTGCTCCAGCCGCCCACTTCGAAGGGGATCAGGATCACCGCGGCGAACACCGTGATGTAGATCATGATGTCCTTGATGATCGCGATGGCCGCAGGCGCGCGCAAGCCGCTGAAATAATCGAACGCCGCCAGCACGGCAAAGGAGATGATCAGCGGCAAATAATGCAGAACGCCCGCCAATTGCACGCCCATGGCGGCAATGACGACTTCGAGCCCAATCAGCTGCAGCGCGATATAGGGCAGCGTCGCAAGAATGCCGGTCACCGCAATCGCCAGCGCCAGCCAGCGGTCGCCGTAGCGGCCACGGATGAAATCGGCCGCGGTGATATAGCCGCGCGCACGGGCAACCGACCACAGACGCGGAAACACCACGAAGACGAAAGGATAGACCACGATGGTGTAGGGCACCGCGAAAAAGGCCAGCGCGCCCGCGCCGAATGCCAATGCCGGGACCGCGATGAAGGTGTAGGCCGTGTACAGATCGCCGCCCAACAGGAACCAGGTGATCAGCGTGCCGAACTTGCCGCCCGCCAGCCCCCATTCGTGCAATTGATCGAGGTCGCCGCGTTTCCAGCGCGCCGCGGCAAAGCCCACGAACGTCACCACGCCGAAGAAAAAGACGAAAACGACCAGAGCCGTTACATTCAATGGCATACGCGCTTCCCCCGTCGCTTATCGCGGTTCCGTGCCGTAATAGACGACGGCGGTGATCACCATGCTCACGAAAATCCAGGCCAGCTGAAACCAATAGAAGAACGGAAATCCGAAGAGCGTCGGTTCGATCCGGTTATAGAGGGGCACATACAGCACGAGCATCGGGACCAGCAGCCAAAGCAGCATCCCGCCGCCTGCACCGCCATTGCCGCCGCCTTCGCGTTTGTCTCCCATATCTCCCCCTCGAACCTTCTTCCCGGGCCTTTGATTAAGCCA
>DATARE010000139.1:0-10766 GCA_036264295.1 Micropepsaceae bacterium
CGGAAAGAATTCGCTCGTGTTGATGACCGATACACTGCTCGCGGCCACATAAAGGGCCGTGAGGAAATCCGTGGGCGTGGGATCCGCCATTGTGCGAATAGCGCTGCCGAGCGATGGCTGCATAATAAGGGCAGCGCCCACCGTCAGGCCTGATGACCATAGCGCAACCAGCATAACCAAAACCGCAGGCCCACAAAAAGATAGAAATCCTGCGCGATGGTTTCCAAAAACCGGCGCAACCGTGCGGAATGCTATCCAGGTCACTCGCGCCAGGCGATTGGCGAGTAAGCCGCTCCCGATCCGGGCGTACAGGACGGTGAGGAACACGTCCGCCAGGGTGACGAACATGATCGCTCCCCCAGCAATTCGTTCCCATACCGAACCCATTCGCGTCCACTGCTTGGTGCGCGCGTCAGAGGGAACGCCAAGGCGAATGTGAAGGTTGCAATTGCTGCGGACGAGCGGGGACTAAGCGGAGGGACCTAAACCGAAAAGCTGGTGCCGCAGCCGCAGGAGGATGTCGCGTTGGGATTGTTGATTCGAAACGCAGCCCCGATCATTTCCTCGACGAAATCAATCTCCGCGCCCTTGAGAAAATCGAGCGAAACCGAATCGATCAGCACCGTGGCGCCGTCGCGCGCGAGCACAAGATCGTCCTCGGCGACCGAATCATCGAAGCAGAAATCATATTGGAAGCCGGAACAACCACCGCCCGTCACTGCCACGCGCAAGTTGGAAGGTCCCGGCTCGGCCTGCAGGATCTCGGCGATTCGCTTGGCTGCCCGTTCGGTCAGGCGGACAGGCGGGATTTCAGTCGTTTCAACGCTCATAGAGAACAGCCTATATCATGTTGTTGCTATGTAAGCGCTGCAGGGCCGATGTCCAAGCCGCCACCGCCGGGTCATTTGTTGGGACCTTCCTTCGTGCCGCCGCCGCGGGCGCGCTTTGCGACGCATCCAGCCTCCAGCAGAGGCCGCTTCTGGCCGGAAGAGGAGGGCGCCACCCGGAGCTGCTATCAACGCGACCGCGACCGAATCATCCATTCCACGGCCTTCCGGCGTCTGAAGCACAAGACCCAGGTTTTCGTGCAGGACGAGGGGGATTATTACCGCACCCGCCTCACGCACTCGTTGGAAGTCGCGCAGATTGCCCGCTCTCTGGCGCGTGTTCTCGGCCTTGATGAGGATCTGGCCGAGGCTCTCGCCTTGGCCCACGACCTCGGCCACCCCCCCTTTGGCCATGCCGGTGAGGCTGCACTCAATGGCTGCATGAGCGATTTCGGCGGTTTCGACCACAATGCGCAGGCGCTGGTCCTAGTCACGCGGCTGGAGCACCGTTACGCCGATTTTGACGGGCTGAACCTGACCTGGGAAGCGCTGGAAGGGTTGGTCAAGCACAATGGCCCGCTTCTGGCGGACGAAGCCGACCGAAGTTTCCTTCCCGAAGGCATCGCGGATTATCCCTGGGACCTTGAGCTTTCCACTTATGCCGGACCGGAAGCCCAAATCGCCGCACTTTCTGACGATATCGCCTATCTGAATCATGATATCGACGATGGCCTCAGGGCAGGGCTTTTCGAAACGGGCGAGCTGTTCGAAGCCGCTCTTGCCGGGCCGATTTTCAAATGCATCCACGATGCCCATCCCAATCTTGAGCGCGGCCGGCTGATCGGGGAGGCAATCCGCAGGCTCATCAGCCAAATGGTGGGGGACGTTGCCGCTGAAACCCAGCGGCGGCTGGCGGCGCTTCGCCCGCCCGATGCAGCCGCGATTCGCCGCCACAGCGCGCCAATTGCGGAATTTTCGTCCGTTTTGCGCGCCGAGCTTGCCAAATTGAAGGAATTTCTGTTCCGGCGCATGTACCACCATCCCCGCGTGCATCAGGTCATGGCAAATGCCCAGCTTGCGCTGACGCAATTGTTTGATGCTTTCATGGCCGATCCCGCTCTGCTACCGAGGGATTGGGCGGTGCAGTGCCGCAATTCCGATAACAGAATGACCGCGCGGGCGATCTGCGACTATATAGCTGGAATGACGGACCGTTTTGCGTTGCAGGAACATCGCAGAATATTCCACATGGAAATTCAGCTTTGACCCGCTTAAGCGGGCTGGCGCGCGGTGCTTCGGAACGGTCCGGATGCTAAAAATGCAGTCCCTGCGATTCGGTGGAGTCGGGTTATGAACACTCAGCAACGCGGCGTCTATCAGCCCGCGACGGACAACATCCCGATCTACGATCTCTCGGACGAGGAGATGGAGGAGGAAGAGCATTCCCGCCTTCCGCTTCTGATCGTGATCGCGCTGCTGGTGCTGGCGGCGTTCGCCGGCGTGGTGTGGCTGGCCTATAATCAAGGTGTGGAACGCGGCCGTTCGGGTGCTGCCATTGTCATCTCGGCGCCGGACGGTCCGGTTCGTACGGCACCTGCCGACAGTGCAGGCAGTGCGCCGCCCTATACCGGGTTGAAAGTTTATGGCCAGGCATTGCCTCCGGATCAGGAAGCGCAAGCCTCCGCTCTTGCGCCCGCGCAGGACAATGACATCGCCGCGCCGTCCACTGCGTCGGCTCCGGCTAAGCCTGCTGTTACGTCCGATGCACCGCCCGTGCGGCTGAATCCAGAAACCAAGAACGTGGTTGCGTCGGCTCCGCCGGCAGCAGCGGCTACCGTACCTGCCCCAGCACCAGCCCCTGTGAAACAGGTGGCGCAAACACCGCCATCCGTTCAGCCCACGGCCATTGCCAATGTCGTCACGGCGCCGGCAGCCCCAACAGCCCTAACAGCTTCGGCGGTTTCGGCGGTTTCTGGCAAAGCGGTCCTGCAGATAGGCGCCTACGAAACGCCTGAGATTGCAAATGGCGCCTGGGCTGCCTTCAAGGCGCGGCACGCCAGCGTCGCGGGAAAACTTTCGCAAGATGTGCAGAAGGCTGATCTAGGGGCCAAAGGCACATGGTATCGCCTGCGGGTTGGTCCTTTTGCCGATAAATCCGCAGCGAACACGGCTTGCGAGCAATTGAGGTCCGAGGGCGCAACCTGTTTCGTGGCGGCGCCTTGAGCGGGCCGCAGGATTGGACGAATCTGCAATGCTATCGAGCTCCGCTGTCTATGGCTGCCAAGGCACCACATTGGCGGCGCAGGAGCGCGATTTCTTTCGCAGTTGCTCGCCTTTTGGATTCATCCTCTTCGCGCGAAATTGCGATCATCCGGATCAGGTGCGGGCACTCTGCGACAGTCTGCGCGACGCAGCCGGATCGGACGTTCCAATTCTCATCGATCAGGAAGGTGGCCGGGTCGCTCGCCTCAAGCCGCCGCATTGGCGGGCACGGCCGCCGGCCCGGCGGTTCGGAGAATTGTTCGAGAAAAATTCCCAAGGCGGACGCGAAGCCGCTTATCTGTGCGCGCGTGCCATCGCGCATGAGCTTAAGGACATCGGCGTGAACGTGAATTGCGCACCTGTGCTCGACGTTCCGGTCATGGGCGCCCATGACATCATTGGAGACCGTGCTTACGCGATGGATCCTTCCACGGTGACCGAACTGGGGCGCGCGACAATCGACGGCTATCTCGATGGCGGTGTGCTTCCCATCGTCAAGCATATCCCGGGTCACGGCCGTGCGCTGGCGGACAGCCATTTGGCATTGCCCCGCGTCGATGCGACCGCGGAAGCGCTTGCGACCCATGATTTCGTGACGTTCCGCAGCCTGAACGAAGCGCCCATCGCGATGACCGCGCATGTCGTCTATGAGGCTATCGATCCGCAGCGCCCCGCCACAACCAGCGGAAAGGTCGTGCAGACCGTAATTCGGGGCGAGATCGGATTCGAAGGTCTCTTGATAAGCGACGACCTCTCGATGGCCGCGCTCGAAGGCACGCTGGCGATGCGCGCCAAGCTGTCATTTCTGGCCGGCTGCGATGTCGTGCTTCATTGCAACGGCAAGCTCGACGAAATGATCGAAATCGCGCAGGAGGCCAAACCGCTGGCGGGGCGCTCGCTGCAGCGCGCCGAAGCGGCGCTGTCGCATTTGCGCGCGCCGTTGGAGTTGGATATCGAGGCTTGCGAAGCGCGGCTGGCTGAAATGGTGGGACCAATTGCATGAATGAGCCCGATCTCGCAGACACGGACACATTCGAAACCGCGCCGATCGCGGCCGAAGACGCTTTGATCATCGAGGTTGATGGCTTCGAAGGCCCGCTGGATCTCCTGCTGGCGCTCGCGCGCAGTCAGAAGGTCGATATCGCAAAGATTTCCGTTCTGAAGCTCGCGGAACAATATCTCGCCTTCATGGAAACGGCGCGGCATCATCGGCTCGAACTCGCCGCCGATTATCTGGTCATGGCGGCGTGGCTGACTTTTCTCAAATCGCGCCTGGTGTTGCCGCAGCCGGCAGGCCCCGAAGCCGCCGGCGCCGAAGAGATGGCGGCGCAATTGCGCTGGCGTCTGACGCGGCTGCAAATGATGCGCGATGCTTCGGTGCGGCTGCTGGCTCGCGACCGGCTTGGGCGGGATGTCTTTGCTCGCGGCGCGCCGGAACCGGTCGAAGTGGTGCGCACCCGCAAACATGCCGATACGATGTACGATCTGCTCACCGCCTATTCGCAGCAGCGCGTGCGCAAACTCGGCCACCGCGTATACGAGATGACACGGGTGCCGGTTTATTTGATTGAAGAGGCGCGCATGCGCATCGAACGCATGCTCGGCCACATTCCCAGTTGGAGCGCGCTGACGCGCTTCATGCCGCTCGATTGGGGAACGGGCGTGCGCCGGCGCAGCGCGCTGGCCAGCACGTTCTCGGCCGCCCTGGAGCTGACCCGCGACGGCAAGCTGGAGATGCGCCAGATGTCTGTTTTCGGAGAAATTTTCTTGAAAGACCATGTTACGCCTGCCGCCGGGGAGGGCACAACGTGAACCGCATCATCCGTCTCAGCGAGGCTCAAATGGCTGCTCCCGCCAAGCTCCATATCGAGGAGAATGAACAGATCGGCGAAGTGCAAACGATGCTCGATCCGATGCATCTGCGCATCGTCGAAGCGCTGCTGTTCGCATCGAACGAACCGATGGACGAACAAACCCTCGCAAAGGCTTTGCCGCGCGAAGCCGAGGTCGGCGGTCTGCTGGACGAATTGCAGCGCCAATATGAGGGGCGCGGCGTCAGCCTGGTCAAAGTGGCCGGCAAATGGCAGTTCCGCACGGCGAACGATCTCGCTTATCTGCTGCGCAAGCAGGCGGTGGAAGAACGCAAGCTCTCTCGCGCCGCCATCGAAACGCTGGCCATCATCGCCTACCATCAGCCCGTGACGCGCGCGGAGATCGAGGACATACGCGGCGTGGCCGTGAGCAAGGGCACGGTGGATGCCCTGATGGAAGCGGGCTGGGTGCGGATCAGGGGCCGCCGCCGGACGCCGGGCCGGCCGGTGACCTATGGGACGACGGAAGCCTTTCTCACCCATTTCGGTCTGGAGAATATCGGCGATCTTCCGGGCATGGACGAATTGAAGGCCGCGGGCTTCCTCGATTCCGTTCCGCCTTCGAGTTTTTCCATTCCCAACCCTTCGGATGCGCTTGCGCCGGACGAGGATCCCTATGATGGCGAGGAAGAAGAAGCCCTTGTCATTGAAGAGGTCCTGGAACAGCCGCCGGCCGAGGAATAGACATAGGGCCTGATGTCCAATCCTATGCCTCCCGGTCCCCCGCCTCAGCGCGGCAATGTCTGGTTTGTCCTGATCGCCGTCTTCATCGATATGGTGGGGGTTGGCATCGCCATTCCGGTATTGCCCGTTCTGATCGGCGCCTACACGAGCAGCCGCGAGTCGCAGGCCTATTGGAGCATGGCCCTGCTCGCCGCTTACGGGCTCATGCAATTTCTCTGCGCCCCGACGCTCGGCGCCCTCAGCGATCGCTTCGGCCGGCGTCCCGTTCTCATCGCCGCCATTCTGGGGCTGGGCATCCATTATTTCCTGATCGCCATCGCGCCTTCGCTGTTTTTCATGTTGATCGCGCGTCTGATCGGCGGGATCACCGGTGCGAGCTTCTCGGTTGCCAACGCCTATCTTGCCGACATCACGCCGCCTGAGCAGCGGGCCAAGAATTTCGGTCTGGTCGGCGCGGCCTTCGGTCTGGGATTCATTTGCGGCCCGATGTTGGGTGGCATTCTGGGCGGCATCGATTTGCATCTGCCGTTTTATGTCGCGGCTGGTATTTCGCTGCTGAATGCGATCTACGGCTTCTTCGTCGTTCCCGAATCGCTGCCGCCGGAAAGGCGCACGAATTTTTCGACCTCCAGGGCCAATCCCTTCCGTGCGCTGATTGCGCTCGTCCGCCACCATGCGGTGGGAAGCATCGTCCTTGTCTACGCATTCTATTTCATTGCCCATATGACGATGGTGCAGAGTTTCGTCCTGGCCACCCATTTCCGCTTCGGCTGGAACACCTTTGAGAACGGCCTCGTGCTGTTCTGTGTTGGACTGCTTTCAACGATTGTGCAGGGCGGGCTGATCGGCCGGCTGGTAAAGCGCTTCGGTGAAGAACGTCTTGTGCTGATGGCGGTCGGCAGCAACGTCATCATCCAGACGCTGTATGGCTTGGCGCCCGAGGGCTGGATGATTTATCCAATTCTGTTCGCGGGCTTTCTCACCTTCACGGCCGGGCCGTCGATTCAGGCGGTGGTGTCCAAATCGGCCGATCCGGGAACACAGGGCGTGACCATGGGCGCGCTGCAATCCATCAGCAGCCTGGCCGCGGTGTTGGGTCCATTGCTGGGGAATGCGCTGCTGGCGCAGGTCGCCGATCTTCCGCCCGGCGACATCCGGTTGGGCGCCAATTTCTTCGCCTGCGCGCTGCTCAATCTTCTCGCCTTCGCCATTGCCTGGCGAAGACTGGCGCAGCCCCGCGCCCCCGTCCCGTCGCATTGATGGAAACCATCCTAGTTTCGGCCGGCGTCGTTGCCTTCGCGGAAATCGGCGACAAGACTCAGCTTCTTGCCATCCTGCTGGCGGCGCGGTTTCAGGCGCCACTGCCGGTTATTCTCGGCATATTGGCTGCAACCCTGTTCAATCACACACTCGCCGCCGTGCTCGGCATCTATATTGGCGGCTGGCTCGGTGAGAATCTGAGCGGCATCCTCGCTGTATCATTTATCGGTATGGGGCTGTGGACGCTGCTTCCCGACAAACTCGACAGCGAACCCAGGCTGTTCGACAAGTTCGGTGCTTTTGGCGCTACGCTGATCGCCTTTTTCCTTATCGAAATGGGAGATAAAACACAGCTCGCCACGATGGCGCTTGCGGCACGCTTCAACAATGTCGTCCTGGTTACGACCGGCACGACGCTCGGCATGATGATCGCCGATGTGCCGGCGGTCTATGCCGGCAATGTTCTCGCCAACAAGATTCCGCTGAAGCTCGTGCGCCTCGTCGCGGCGGCAATTTTTCTTGTTCTGGGGCTCGCGGCAGCGCTCGATTGGGGCCGCCGTTTCGTCTTCGCCTAAGCGCCGCGCTTGGCGCGCGGTTTCTTTTCCGCGCCGGTCTCGATCACCACGGCTTCGCCATTCTCCAGCGCAATCGCCAGCCGTCCTTCGCGTAAGGCGACCGCATCGTTGCCAAAGACCTCGGCCCGCCAGCCATGAAGGGCGGCAATACCTTCGTTCTCGCCCGCGGCCAGCCGTTCGAGATCGTCCGATCCCGCAACGAGCCGTGGCGCCACGCGGTATTGCGTGGCTCTGAGGCGCAACAGCGTCTTCAACAGGTCCAAGGCAGCCGGACTGGGATCGGAATGGCGCGAGCGCCGCTCCGGCGGCAGCATGAGTTCGGGCGGCGGGCTGGCAAGCGATTCTTTCAGTGCGTTCATGAGCGCCTTGCCGGCCCGCGAATTCGCATAGCCGTTGGGCAGCGCACGGATTTGTCCCAGATGCTCGGCATCGGGCGGCGGGTGCGAGGCGATTTCGAGCAGCGCCTCATCCTTCAAAATCCGGTTGCGAGGGACATCGCGGGTTTGCGCCTCGCGTTCGCGCCAAGCCGCGATGCCTGCCAGCACCTGCAGGAAGCGCTTGTTGCCCGTGCGCGGTTTCAGGCGCCGCCACGCTTCGACAGGGTCGAGGCGGTATGTCGCCGGGTCGGTCAGGGTGGCTTCTTCCTCCTCGACCCATTTGGCGCGGCCGGTTTTTTCCAGCTCCTTGGAAAGAATCTCATAGATCTGCCGAAGATGCGTCACATCGGCGAGCGCGTATTCGAGCTGCCGCTTGGACAAAGGCCGCCGGCTCCAATCGGTGAAACGGGCGGATTTGTCGATATCCGCCTTGGCGAGCTTGCGGACCAGCGTTTCGTAGGATGCCGAATCACCGAACCCGCAGACCATGGCGGCGATTTGGGTATCGAACAGGGGATTGGGGATGACGCCCCCCTGGTGATGGAAGATTTCAACGTCCTGCCTGGCGGCATGGAACACCTTCACCACCGATTTGGCCGCCAGGAGGCGGTGAAAAGGGGTAAGGTCGATACCTTCTGCCAGGGGGTCGATGATGGCCTCCACGCCGGGGCCGGCGGCCTGAATCAGGCACAGTTTGGGCCAATAGGTCTGGTCGCGCATGAACTCGGTGTCGATGGCCACATAGGGGCCTTGTTCGAGTTCGGCCGAGAGTTCTTTCAGCTCCCCCGTTTCGGTGACAATACGCATGTGCGGGGTGTAGCGGATTCGCAGCCGCTCTGTCGCCGTTTTCGTGAGGCAATCCGCTCCAAAAGCGCTTTATTGGCGGCTGTGGTGGCCGGCCTTGCAGGGAACCCCGGATTTTGCGGTCCTGTGGCGAGGAACCGCGACCGCCTTGACTTCCTTTGGCGACCTTTCCACAAACGCCGGCCCGGACAAGGAACACCCATGCACGCTTATCGCACCCATAATTGTGGCCAATTGCGCGGCTCGGACGTGGGGAGCCGCGTGCGCCTTTCGGGATGGGTCCACCGGGCTCGCGACCATGGCGGCCTGCTGTTCATTGACTTGCGGGATCATTACGGGCTGACCCAATGCGTCATCGAGCCCGACAGCCCGGCCTTTGCGGCCGCCGCCCAGGCGCGCTCGGAATGGGTGATGACGCTGACCGGACCGGTGGTGGCCCGCACCCCCGATACGATCAACCCGGATCTGCCCACGGGCGAGATCGAGCTTCGCATCGAAGAGGTGCAGATCCAGAACCCGGCCGAGGAATTGCCGCTGCCGGTATTTGGGGACCTCGACTATCCGGAAGAAACGCGCCTTCGTTACCGCTTCCTGGACCTGCGCCGCGAGCGGCTGCACCGGAATATCGTGCTGCGCTCGAATGTCGTCCAATCCATCCGCCGGCGCATGGTTGCCGAAGGGTTCACTGAGTTTCAGACGCCGATCCTGACGGCTTCCAGCCCCGAGGGCGCGCGCGACTTCCTGGTGCCTTCGCGCCTGCATCCGGGAAAGTTCTACGCGCTGCCGCAGGCGCCGCAGCAATTCAAGCAGCTGATTATGGTGGCGGGCTTCGATCGCTATTTCCAGATCGCGCCCTGTTTCCGCGACGAGGATGGCCGCGCTGACCGCAGTCCGGGCGAGTTCTATCAGCTCGATCTCGAGATGAGCTTCGTGACTCAGGAGGATGTGTTCGCGGCCATTGAGCCGGTGCTGCACGGCGTGTTCGAAGAATTCGCAGGTGAGCGCAAGGTTTCGCCCATGCCGTTCCCGCGCATTCCTTATTCCGAAGCGATGCTGCTTTACGGCTCCGACAAGCCGGATTTGCGCAATCCGATCATGATCGCGGATGTGAAAGAGATATTCGACCGCGACGATGTCTCCTTCAAAGCCTTCAAAGGCAAGGAGGCCTTGCGCGCCATTCCGGCCCCTCGCGCTGCGGCGCAGCCGCGTTCCTGGTTCGACAAGATGAACGAATGGGCGCGCGGCGAAGGTGCGGCGGGGCTCGGCTATATCGTGTTCGAGGAAGAAAACGGCGTGCTCGCTGGAAAAGGGCCGATCGCAAAATTCCTATCTCCCGAAGCATTGCACCAATTGGCCGTGACGTCGGCGGCCAAATCCGGCGATGCGGTTTTCTTTGCCGCCGACAAGGTGCAACGCGCAGCAACGCTGGCCGGGCAGGCGCGGCTGAAGATCGGCAACGAGCTGGGCCTGACGCGCAAGGACGTTTTCGAATTCTGCTGGATCGTCGATTTTCCCATGTATGAATGGAACGAGGACGAGAAGCGCATCGATTTCTCGCACAACCCGTTCTCGATGCCCAATTTCGACCTCGACAAATTTCTGGCGCTCGATCCCGCGGACAAGGAGACGATCCTCGGCATCAAGGCCTTCCAATACGATATCGTCTGCAACGGTGTGGAGCTGTCTTCGGGCGCGATCCGCAACCACAAGCCCGATGTGATGTTGAAAGCGTTCGAAATCGCCGGCTATGCGCGCGAGGAAACCGAAAAGCGGTTCGGCGGCATGCTGAATGCGTTCCGTTACGGCGCGCCGCCCCATGGCGGGTCCGCACCCGGGATCGACCGCATGGTGATGTTGCTGGCCGAGGAGCCGAACATCCGCGAAGTGACCATGTTCCCGATGAATCAACGGGCCGAGGATTTGCTGATGGGCGCCCCATCGGAGGTTTCGGCGAAACAATTGCGCGAGCTTCATATCCGCATCGTGCCTCCGGAAACGAAATAGCGCAGCGCAGGAGAACGCAGACGCGCGCCCGCCTCATCGGTCTGGTTCTCGTGCTCGCGATTGGCACCGCGATTGGCGGCGCCCAATTCGGCTGGTGGCGCT
>DATARE010000563.1:0-21239 GCA_036264295.1 Micropepsaceae bacterium
GGCTGTATACGTTGGTCGTGGGCGGTGAAACCTCGCTCCACTGGTCCAACCGCCTGATGCGTTTGCGCGTGCTTGCCCAATTCATCGCCGTATTGATTATCATGGCGGTGCTCTATTTCAGCACGAATTGACCCCATATAGGCATCGCGCGGACGCAAAACGCTTGAGTGGCAACCCGTTTTCGAGTTCATACCGGACCGCTCGCCCCTTTTAGGACATACAAATGGACGCCCCCACCCCCAAAACCCTGTACGACAAGATCTGGGACACTCATCTGGTTCACGAGGCAGCAGGGGAGGCCAGCGTCCTCTATATCGACCGCCACCTCGTCCATGAGGTCACCAGCGCCCAAGCCTTCGAAGGCTTGCGCGAAACCGGCCGCAAGGCGCGCCGGCCCGACCTGACGCTCGCCGTGGCCGATCACAACGTGCCAACCACCGATCGCCGCAAGGGTATCACCGATCCGGAATCGGCCAATAGCGTGGCGACGCTCGAAAACAACGCCAAGCAATTCGGTATTGAATTCTTCGGCATGAACGATATCCGCCAGGGCATCGTGCACATCATCGGCCCTGAGCAGGGCTGGACACTGCCCGGCCTCACCATCGTCTGTGGAGATTCGCACACCGCAACGCATGGCGCCTTCGGGTCGCTCGCGTTTGGCGTCGGCACTTCGGAAGTCGAGCATGTGCTGGCGACGCAGACATTGATGACGACGCGCTCCAAGAACATGCGCGTGAACGTGACAGGCAAATTGCCCATCGGAGTGACGGCCAAGGACATCATCCTGGCCATCATCGCCAAGATCGGCACGGCCGGCGGCACCGGCTATGTCATCGAATATGCCGGCGACACCATCCGCGCGCTCTCCATGGAGGGGCGCATGACGGTGTGCAACATGTCCATCGAAGGGGGCGCGCGCGCCGGCCTGATCGCCGCCGACGACACCACCTTCGATTATCTGCGCGGCCGTCCGCGTTCGCCCAAAGGCGGCGCGTGGGAAATGGCCGTCAAAAACTGGCGCGGTCTCAAATCGGATGAAGGCGCCAAATTCGACGCCGAAGTCACCATCCATGCGAACGAAATCGTGCCGATGGTGACGTGGGGCACAAGCCCCGAACAGGCGTTGCCCATCACGGGCCGCGTGCCGGACCCGGCCGCGGAAGCCGATTTGGGCAAGCGCGAGGGCATGAACCGCGCGCTGGCCTATATGGATCTGAAGGCCGGTACGCCGCTACGCGAAGTGCGTATCGACCGCGCCTTTATCGGCTCCTGCACCAATGGCCGCATCGAGGATTTGCGCGAGGCCGCCAAGATCGTCGAACACGAATTGAAGAAGGGCAACAAGGTGGCCGCCCATGTCGGCGCGATGGTGGTGCCGGGTTCGGGCTTGGTGAAAGAGCAGGCTGAGCAAGAAGGGCTGGACGAGATTTTCCTCAAAGCGGGCTTCGAATGGCGCGAGGCGGGATGTTCGATGTGCCTGGCCATGAATGCGGACCGTCTTGAGCCGGGTGAACGCTGCGCTTCGACCTCGAACCGCAATTTCGAGGGGCGGCAGGGACGCGGCGGACGCACCCATCTGATGAGTCCGGCCATGGCGGCGGCGGCGGCGATTGCCGGCCACCTCACCGACGTGCGGGATTATCAGTAGGGCACCAACTTCGGCAACTCACCGTGGCCGGGTCGAGCCCGGCCCATGGTGAAAATCAGAAAAAACTAATCGGGTCGATGTCGACGGTGAGGCGCACGGCGGAAGGTATCTTCACCGCGCCCAGCCATGTCCGAATATAGCCCTGAACGTCGACGCTCTTTTCCGCCTGGACGAGCAGCCGCTCGCGCGTGCGGCCGCGCAGCACCTGATAGAACGCAGGCGCCGGTCCCCACACCGCAACACCTTGCGCCCGGGGCGCGGTGCTGGCGAGTTCGCGCCCCGTCTCACGTACGGCGACCGCATCTTCACCGGCGAGAATGAGTGACGCCAAACGCCCGAACGGCGGGACCAGACTGCGTTGGCGCAGCCGGATTTCTTCTTCCAGGAAATCGTCCCGTGCCTGGGAGGCGAGCGCCTGCATTACCGGGTCTTCGGGATTGCGTGTTTGGATCAGCACCAAGCCTGGTCGATCGCCACGGCCTGAACGTCCGGCCACCTGATGCAGCAATTGAAAGCTGCGTTCGGCGCTGCGCGGATCGCCCGCGCCGCCGCCGAGATCCGCATCGATGATCCCGGCCAGCGTCAATTGCGGAAAATGATGGCCTTTCGCCACGATCTGCGTGCCGATGATGACGTCGATCTCGCCATCTGCAAAGGCGCGTATGGCGCGCTGGGTTTGCGCCGGTCCCAACAGCGTATCGCTCGATGCAACCGCCACGCGCGCATCCGGAAAGGCGGCGCGGAATTCTTCTTCGACCCGCTCCACCCCCGGTCCGCACGCAACATAGGAATGTTCCGCGCCGCATTGCGCACAGATTTGTGGAATCGCGATCTCATAGGCGCAATGGTGACAGACGAGCCGCCTCCGATAGCGATGCTCCACCATCCAGGCGGAGCAATTGCGGCAGGTTTCTTTCCGTCCGCAAACGGTACACAAGGTCAGCGGCGCGTAACCCCGCCGGTTGAGAAACAACAGCGCCTGCTCGCCGGCGCGCAATGTCGTGTCGAGTGCGGCCCGCAAGGGCGGCGAAAGATATTGCCCCGGCTCGCCATGATCGATGCGCATATCGACCAGCCGCACCTCCGGCATTTCCGCCACGCCGTGACGGTGCGCGAGTCTTAGCCATTCATAGCGTCCGGTTTTGGCGTTGACATAGGTTTCGAGCGATGGCGTCGCGGAGGCCAGCACGATGGCACAATTCTCCAGCCGCGCACGCACCACCGCCATATCGCGCGCGTGATAGATGACGCCTTCTTCCTGCTTGTAGGCGTGCTCGTGCTCTTCATCGACGACGATGAGACCGAGTTTCGCAAACGGGAGAAACAGCGCCGAGCGCGCGCCCACCACCACCCGCGCCTCGCCCGTCATCACCGCGCGATAGGCCCGCTTTCTTTCGCGCATCGAAAGATCGGAGTGCCATTCGACCGGACGGCATCCGAAGCGCGCTTCGAAGCGATCGAGGAATTGCACCGTCAGCGCAATTTCGGGCAGCAGGATTAGCGCCTGCCTGCCTTCCGACAAAGCTTCGGCGACGGCTTCGAAATAGGCTTCGGTTTTGCCCGAACCCGTGACGCCGTCGAGCAATGCGACGGAGAATTCGCGCTTCTTCACCGCGTCGCGCAAATGTTCGGCAGCGCGCAGCTGATCCGGGCTGAGCTTCACCGCATCGAAGGCCGCATCCGGTTCCGGGCATGGCGCGAATTCCGGCAAGCTGACCCATTTCAGCGCCGCCAGATCCGCGAGACTTTTCACGACCCCGGGCGAAACGGCGGCGAGATCGGCGATTTCCGCCGGGATACGTGCCAACCCATCGGCCATCAATGCAAGCACGCGCTCGCGTGCCGCATTCATGCGGGCGGGAACGGCCGCGCCGATTTGCAGCGCCTTGCGCGGCACCTCCGGATCGAACACGCCGCGCGCGCGCAATGCCTGAGCCAGCACGGCGCCGGGCGGCGACAGCGTGTAGCGCGCCACCCAATCGATGAAATCGCAGAGCATCGGCGGCAGGCGAAAATCGCCCATCGGCACGGCGAGCCGCACTTTTTCCGCGGCGATCCCGCCCTCGGACTTTCCCCATACCACGCCGATCAGCTCGCGCGCACCCAGAGGCGCGCGCACAATAAGGCCGCGCTTGGGAACGATGCCTTCGGGCAGCGCATAGTCATAGGCTTGCGGCAAAGGCAGCGGCAGCAACACGGCGGCGCGCGATTCCACCCTGGACGGCACAACAATCGAAGCTTGAGCCTGCACGCGTTTGCCTTCATTCATAGGATGTCAGTTTCCCGCCCGCGCCGAACCGGTCAACAAGGATTGTACGCCGTTCGGGCGTTATGCAGATGGTGATTGCAGACTTATGGTGCAAAACGTTCCGGAACTCACGCGGGCATGGCTCGCGAGCCTCGCCCACGAACGGCGCATGAGCCCGCATACGCTGCGCGCCTATGGCGACGACGCGCAACGTTTCCTGGGCTTTTTCGCGTTCCATCGCGGGGCCACCGTTACGCTTGCCGCGTTGCAGGCGGTGCGGGCCGCCGATGTGCGCGCCTTCGTGACCGCGCGCCGTGCCGAAGGCTTGGGTCCGCGGGGCGTGCAGCGGGCGCTTGCCGCGCTACGCTCGTTCTATCGCTATCTCGAACGGGAAAACCTCGCCGATAGCGCGGCGCTCCGCACCGTGAAGAGCCCCAAGCTGCCGCACACACTGCCGCGGCCCCTGAGCGAACTCGATGCCGCCCGCACCATCGACGAGGCCGGACGGGACGAGGAACCCTGGATCGCCGCGCGTGATGCGGCATTGGTCACGCTGCTCTATGGCACGGGCCTGCGCATTTCCGAAGCGCTGAGTCTCAAGCGCGGTGATGCGCCTTTGGGTGAGACCGTGACCATCCTCGGCAAGGGCGGCAAGCAGCGTGCCGTTCCGGTGATTGCTGCCGTGCGCGAGGCCGTGGACCGCTACGCGCAAATCTGTCCGTTCCAGACGGGGCGCGGCGATTCCCTTTTCGTCTCCCGGCGGGGCAAACCGATGAGCCCCCGTGAAGCGCAAAGCCTGATGCAGCGCCTGCGCGGCCGGCTGGGTCTTCCCGCAAGCGCCACCCCCCACGCGCTGCGCCATTCCTTTGCCACCCATCTGCTGACGAATGGTGGCGACCTGCGCGCGGTGCAGGAGCTTCTGGGCCATGCCTCACTGTCCACCACGCAGAAATATACCGAGGTCGAAGGTGCGCATGTGCTGGCCATCTACGATGCGGCCCACCCACGCGCCACCGTGAAATGAGCGAGGCGCAAAGACTGTCTCCCGAGCCTGCGGTGGCTGATCCGGTTATTGCCGGACCGGCGCAGGTCCAAGGGCGCTATGACGGCATCGGCTATCTGCTGGCCGCGACGGGTGCGATTCTGTTCTCGATCAAGGCCATCATCGTCAAGCTCGCCTACGGGCTTGCTGTCGATCCCGAGACGCTGCTGGCGCTGAGAATGGGCTTCTCCCTGCCCTTTTATCTCGGCATCGGATTCATGGCGGTGCGCGGACGCCGGCATAAGCTGGCCGCGATTCCTTCGCTTGCCCTCACCATCCGCACCGCCTTGATCGGCACGCTCGGCATGTGGGTGGCGAGCTACACCGATTTTCTTGGCCTGCAATATATCTCGGCGCAATTCGAGCGGCTGATCCTGCTGACCTATCCGATTTTCGTCGTGCTGTTCGGCGCGATGTTCTTTCGTCAGAAGGTACGCCCACGGGCGCTGATCGCGCTCGCCGTTTCCTATGCGGGGCTGGCGCTGATTTTCGGGGAGAGCGTCTCGGTGGCCGGGCCGGATGCCGCCATCGGCGCGGCATGGGTTCTCGCCGCGGCGATTGCGTTCGGCCTCTATCAATTGCTGGCGAAGAACGCGATCGACGAGATGGGGCCACGGCTCTTCACCTGCATCGCCATGACGGGCGCAAGCATCGCGGCGTTCATCGGCTTCTTTTTCCATCACAATGGCTCGGAGCTTCTGGTCACCGGTCCGCTGCTGTTTTATGCGCTGTTGGTCGCCATCGGCGCGACCGTGCTCCCCAGCTTCTTCATGAGTGCGGCGCTGCATCGGATTTCCGCGCAGGCCAATGCCACCATTGGTGTCCTAAGCCCGGTATCGACCATCGTGCTGGCGGCCATCATCCTGGGTGAGCGCATGACCTTGGCCGGCGTGATCGGAACCCTGCTGGTGATCGGGGGCGTCGGCTGGTTCACGCTGGCCGACCGGCGCTGACGATTCACGCGGCGTGCGCGGGTTTCGTCTCGGTCAGCCTGCCGCGATTCCAGCCCGCGCCAAGCACGGCGGACAGCACAACAGCGAGAACGGCCATCGCGCTCATCAACAGGAAGATGCGCGCATTCCACGCGGTGAAAAAATGGCTCGCTGGCAAAAGTGCGAGGCTAGAGGTCAGACCGAGCGATACCGAATACAGACTTTGTGCCGTCGCCGAGAGCCGTGGCGGCGTCGCGTGCAGAATGAAATACATCGCACCCAGATGCGGTACGGCAAAGGTGAGACCGTGCAGAAGCTGGGCCATCAACAGCAGGGGCAGGCTCGGTTCGAACGCCATGATTGTCCAGCGCAGGGCGCAGGCGAAGCCGCCAATGGCGATCAAAGTCACCGCATCGATTCGCCTCACCACATGCGCGGAGAATGCGAACAGGGCAATCTCGGCAAGCACGCCCAGCGGCCAGATCAGGCCGATTGCTGAGGCGCTCATGCCTTGGTTGCGCCAGAACAGTCCCGAATAGGTATAATAGACGATATGCGATCCCTGGATCAGGCTGGTCACGGTCAGGAACACCAGGAACACCGGATGGCCCAACAATTCGCGGGCCTCGGCGCGCGTGCTGTGGAACCGGAGCACGAAGGAGCCCATTGCATGGCGCGCGTCGGAAGGCAGCGCGAAAATCGCAGCCAGCTGCAACGCCGCCGAAATTGCCAGCCAAGGCGCAATGATGCCAAGACCATAATGCGCGGCCGCGAAGCCCGACACGACGTTGCCGGCGACAAAGGCAATCGAAAGCCAGACGCGCACCTGTCCATAGGAGAGGCCGTCGCGCTCGGCGCTCCGCAGCGTCACGCTTTCCAGAATGGGAGATGTCGAACTCCACAGCACGATGGCTGCGGTGCCCGCGATGAAAATCGCGGTGCGGTTCGTGACCATTGCCAATGCGGCAAATCCCACGACGCTGAGAAGCGTGAAGACCAGCATCACCGAGCGCCGGTCGTCGCGTGCATCCGACACCAATCCTGCAATTGGCGCGATGGCAATGCGCAACACCGTGGAAAGCGCCAGCAACAGCCCGATGGTGGAAGGCGGCAATCCGCGCGCGGCCAAGGAGACACCGAAGAACGGCAGATAGGCGCCGCTGAGCAGGCCATAAGCGGCCTGTATCGCCGAGAGCCGGATGGTGGCGGCGCGCATCGTGTCAGGATGGGTGGCTGTTAGCTGCGACCGAACTTGCTGCGCCAGCGCTCACCGATATGGGAGACGGGAAAATAAATCAGCACATCGGTGGTGCCGAATTGCTTATCGATGACCGCGCCGTCGCCGATGTAGGATCCCGCGCGCACATAGCCTTTGATGAGTGGCGGCAGCTTGCGCAGCGCCTCCTTGGGATCGATATCGGCTTCGGCCATGCGATTCATGGAAACATACAGTTCGGGACGCGCGGCAACACGTTGGTCTGCCGGTGCGCTGTGGAAATGGTGAAGATAGGAGAGCGGCAGTTTCAGCGCCTCGGGATCGGTGCCGGGAAGCGAGCCACAGCCGAACATCACATCGATCGCATAACGGTCGAGATAGACCACGATCCCACGCCAAAGAAGCTGCATGGTGACCGCTTTGGCGCGATAGCTTTTCAACACGCAGGAGCGGCCCAGTTCCAGATAGCGCGTGCCCGGCGGATTGCCCTTCAGCATCGGCGTCAGATTGTATTCCGACGAGGTGTAATAGCCGCCATGACGTCCCGCCACGTCCCCGCGCAGCAACCGGTATGTGCCGACCACCGCCGGTTCTCCTTGCATGTCACGGACATCGCGGTCGATGACCAACATGTGGTCGCAGAATTCATCGTAGCGGTCGAAATCGCGCCGCTCCTCGCGCATCTGCGGCGTGGGAATCGCGCTCATCTCTTCGTAGAAGACGCGATAGCGCAGGCGCTGCGACGCCTCGATCTCATATTCGGTTTCGGCCATGCGCAATTCGAGCGAACCATGCGTCGCCAGAACTGGCCAGGCATGATCGTGCGGCGTTGCCGGCAACGGTTCATGGACGGAAACCAAAGAGGGGGTCGTTTCCTGCAAGCCTGCGGCCTGCGCAGCGCGGCGGCCGAATTGGGGGCGGCGCGCAAATCCCCACCGGCGCACGCCAATGCCAAAGCGAAATTTCACGCGACGCGCGGGACCCATTTCGTTCTCCAGTGACGCAGGGGAAAGCCCGGGACTTTGGTGATGCAACGGGAGTGACCAACCCGCTCAGTGACCCCTACCTCACCACCGATAATAATCATTGTAACATGACGCCCGAAACCGCGCCCAGTCACTTTCGTGGTAATCTCATGAAAGACCGCCCTTCGGAATCTATGCCACCGAAGGGGCGGGTTTGTGCGCCTGCGCAAGAAGCAGGCACAGAATCAGGGCGGGCAATCCTATGGCCGCGGCACCTGCGAAGAACACCGCATAGGCATCCATCAGGTTGTGCCCCCGTGCCAGCGTATCGACGATTTGTCCGGAAAATCCCTTCAAAATCTTGCCGAGCCACACATAGGTCGACGACAGCAGCGCATATTGGGTGGCCGTGTAGCCCAGACTGGTCAAGCTTGACATATAAGTGACAAGGGCGACGCCCGCGAAGGCGAGACCGAAACTGTCCACAGCCATCATTGCGGCGAACACCCGCAAATCGCCCCCCGAATAGGCCAGCGGAATGAATGCGGCGACGGCAATCGCCTCCAGGAGAATGCCCGCGACCAATGTCGGCAGATAACCGAATCGTGCCGCGCTGATCCCGGCGGCGGCGATTCCAAGCAGCGACGCAATAAGCCCCACAGAGGCACGAATGCTGCCGACGGCATCTTTGGAGAGTCCGACATCATGATAGAACGTGTTCGTCATCGGTCCCGAAACATAATTGGGGATCTGATACAGGCTGATCACGGCCAGCATCAAAAGCCCCAGTGCACCATGCGTGCGGAAAAAGGCGATGAAGGGGCCGACCACGGCATCGCCAAATCCCCGCAAGGTCCAAAGCGGCGCATCCGCGTCTTTTGCCTCCATCACCGCATCGGCGCGCGCGGGTTCGGTCGCTTTCCAGGTGGCGAAGAATCCCACCCCCATCAGCGCCGCCATGATCGAATAGGAGACCGCCCAGCCGAGATGATTGGCCGAAATCAAAATCAGCGCGTCCGTCACCAGCAGTGCCGCCCGGTAGCCCAGCGTATAGGCCGACGACAGCAATCCCAGCTCGTTTCCGTCTTTGGCGATTTCGATTCGCCACGCATCGACCACGATGTCCTGAGTGGATGCGGCAAAGGCCACGACCAGCGCGCATGCGCCCAGCGCCGCCAGACCGCCACCTGGTCCGATCAGCGACATCGCCAAAAGCCCGAGACAAACGATTGTTTGGGCGGCGAGCATCCAGCCGCGCCTACGGCCAAGCCTGCCGAAAAGCGGCGCATCCAGCCGGTCGATCAAGGGCGCCCAGAGCGGCTTCAGCGAATAGGCGAGGCCCACCCATGAAACGAAACCGATGGCGGTGAGAGACGTCCCCGAATCGCGTAACCAATAGGCCAGCGTGTTGCCCACCAGCATGAAGGGCAGGCCGGATGCAAAGCCAAGCAACAGCATGATCATCACGCGCGGCCGGAAATAAATCCGCCAGGCGTCGAATCCCTTTCGGGAAGGAAGGCTTGTCGAGATGCTCATGGCCGAATCATAACCGAGAACGCGCCAAAACGCGCTTTGCCTCAATCAGAGCGGCGCGATCCGTCAGAAATCGGGTTTGGTTGTCTGCGGCACTGGCAAGGCACCTTCCGCCCCGAACAGCGAGTTGGGGTTTTCGGCGCAACTCGCTTCGATCAGAGGCCCGGCATCCGAAGTGGAGGAATTGGGATTGAACGCTTCGGTGGTTTCGGCCACCCGCGGTTCCACGCGATGATAACGCTGGATGGCATTCCACGGCATGGTGAAGGCGCCGGGATCCTCGACATGAAGATTCACTTCGAGCGTCTTGCCACCATCGATCATATGAAAGCGCTCGATGGTATGCAGCCTGTCGGTGTGCGGCGTCTGATAATTGTCGACGACGGTTCTGATATCGACGCCGATCGTATCGATGACCAGCGTATCGCCTTCGTAATGACCGACGGATTCGCCATACCAGGACGGTTTGACCTGCGCCGAATGGGGAACGTTCAAATAGACATGGCGGACTTCATGATCGGCCTGCCAGATCATCACCACTTCTTTGGGTGTCTGGATGAAATACACCGGTTGCACCGGATAGAGTAGGAATCCCGGCACGCCGATGGGCCAGCAGCTCGCCTGCTTGCTATACGCGGCCTTTCCCGCCAGCACGCGTTCATTGTAGGGGCGCATCTGCTCGCGCGCCCAAGGCAGCAGAAGCGGTGAGTTCAGATCGCCAATCGGAAAGGTCGGCTGTCCGCGCCCGGCACGGAAATCATCGTTGCTGACGCGCGGATGGGCCGGATCGTCGGCGACGGGACCCACGCCGGATTTCGGCGCGATGAAGTTTGGCGCGAATGCCACCCAGCCGACCGACGGGTTGGGCGCGAAATTGGGGGGAGAATCCGCGGCGCCTAGGCCCTCGCCTGCCGCGATGCCATAGGTCAGCATTGCTGTGCCCGCGATTGTAATGGTTTTCATCGCTCGCATGGTGACCTCCTTTAGAGCCCGGCCTCAGAAGTCGGGCTTGTCCGTCTGGGGCAGCGGCAAAGCGCCCTTTGCACCGAACAGGCCGTTCGGATTTTCCGCGCAGCTCGATTCCAGAATTGGCCCGGCCTCGCCTGTCGAGCCCAAAAGGTTGTTCTCTGCCTTCGGTTCGGCGACGCCCGGTTCGACCCGCTTGTACCGCTGCATGGCATCCCACGGGGTGGTGAACGCGCCGGGATCTTCGACGTGAAGATTGACCTCCATCCCCATGCCGCCATTGGTCATGTGAAACCGCTCGACGGTATGCAATTTGTCCGTATGCGGCGTTTCAAAATTGTCGACGAAGGTCTTGGTGTAGATTCCAATGGTGTCGACCACCAGCGTGTCACCTTCGTAATGGCCGACCGATTCTCCGTACCAGGACGGTTTGGGATTTGCCGAATGGGGCACGTTCAAATAGACGTGGCGCAGCTGATGATCGGCCTGCCAGATCATGATGACTTCCTTGGGCGTCTGCACGAAATAGACCGGCTGCACCGGATAGAGCAGAAAGCCCGGCGTCCCCACGGGCCAGCAGCTCGCCTGCCGGCTGAAACCGGTTCCCCCGGCAAGGATGCGCTCGTTGCGCTGGCGCATCTGGTCGCGCGCCCAGGGTTGCAGAATCGGCGCATCCAGATCGCCGATGGCGAAGAGCGCCTGCGCGCCGGTTTCACGCACCTCGTTGTTGGCAGAAAGTCTCCGTCCGCGGGCGGGCCCCACCGGACCCGGGCCGCTGGGCGGCGGTAGATAGCGGGCGCCGGAGGCGACCCACCCGACCGATGGATTGGGCGCAAAATCGGGTGCAGACGCGGCATCGGCGCCAAGCGCAGCATTGGCTAACGCCATCGCGCCGAGGAACCCCGTGACCAGCCATGACAGTTTGACCACACCCGCCTCCTTTGCCGGTACAGACTCCGGCCTCGCTTGAGATTAGCATCGAAACGCGGGTTTTGGAGGGTTGCAATGCGTTTTCCGCGATGGCTGGCGATTGTGGGGGCGCTTATCGGAACGGCATTGCCGGGAGCCGCGCAGGCGCAAGCCTTTCATCTGGAGGAGGCCACCATTGCCGGCATCCATACGGCCTTCGCAAACGGTACCCTCAGCTGCGCCGGGCTGACCCGGCGGTATCTTGCGCGGATCGAGGCCTACAATCTCAAAGGCCCGGCGCTGCACGCGATCATCAACGTCAACCCGCACGCGATGGAGATGGCCAGCGAGATGGATCGGAACTATCGCGCCAACCCGGCGGGTGCCGGGCCGCTCCATTGCATCCCGGTCATCCTCAAGGACAATTTCAACACCAAAGACATGCCGACCACAGGCGGCAATGTCAGCATGAAGAATTCGGTGCCGCCGGAAGATGCCTTTGTGGTGCAAAAGATGCGGCGGGCCGGCGCGTTGATCCTCGCCAAAGCCAACATGCAGGAATTCGCGCGCGGCGGGATGTCAATCTCCAGCCTGGGCGGACAGGTGCTGAACCCCTATGACCTGACGCGCACGCCCGGTGGGTCAAGCGGGGGCACCGGCGCATCCATTGCCGCCAATCTCGCAGCCATCGGCACGGGCAGCGATACGGGGCAATCGATCCGTTCGCCGGCGTCCGCTAACAATCTGGTGGGCGTGCGCCCCACGCGCGGCCTCGTTAGCCGGCAGGGGGTCATTCCGGCGAGCCAGACACAGGACGAGGTGGGTCCCATTGCGCGCACGGTGACCGATGCCGCTCTGCTGCTGGATGTGATGGCGGGCTACGATCCCGCCGATCCCGTCACCGCCTATGGCCGAGGTCATATTCCGAAAACTTATACAAGGCTGCTGAAAGCGGACGCGCTGAAAGGCGCACGCATTGGCGTGATGACAAATCTCTTCGGCAATTCGGATCGCCACCGGGAGGTCAATACGGTGATGGACGTGGCAATCGCCAAGATGAACGCGCTGGGCGCCGATATCGTTCGGTTCGATCTGCCGGACTATGATGCGTTGGCGCCGAACATCGACACCTCCACGCTCGAAGGCCGCGTGGTGATGGATCGCTATTTCGCCGCGCTGGGTCCGAAGGCGCCGGTGAAAACTTTCGCGCAATTGGTGGCGGCAAAAACCTCTGCGGTGCAGAAGGCGCTGGAAAACGAATTATCGATTTCCGACGGCATGAACAGCGATGTCTACAAAACGCGCATGCTGAACCGCGAACGCTTGCGGATCGCGGTGGCCAAGAAGATGGCCGATCTGAATCTGGACGCGATCCTTTATCCGCATCAACGCATTCTGGTCGCGCCCATCACGGCAGCCGATCAATTGGAGCGCAACGGCACGCTCTCCAACGGCACGGGATATCCCGCGGTTACTTTTCCGGCGGGTTTTTCTGCGCCAACAACTTCCGCGCCGCTGGGCGTGCCGGTGGGTGCCGAATTGCTGGGCGTGGATTTTTCCGAAGACCGGTTGCTTGCCTATGCCTATGCCTTCGAGCAGGTGACCCATTGGCGCAAACCACCCAAGAGTACGCCCGCGCTTGCGGAAGAACCGTAGATTACTCGCCGGCCTTGGCGCTCTGCTGGACCTGCTGCACGGCGAGCGCGGAGAGTGGCACGAGTTGGAAACCGCGCGCCTCTGCGGTGGCGGTCCATTCCGCAAGCCGGGCGATGGTGATCGGATAGGCGCTTGCCACGCCGATGGCATAGCCATCCTGGCGCGCGGCGTTTTCAAGCTCGGCCAATTTGCTATCGAGAGCGGCCTGCGTTTGCACCGTATCGATTGCGAGCGTTCCGGTTGCCAATGCGGCCCTGGTGTGACGCGCACTGGTAACGGCAACCGAGCTCGAGCTGGCGCCATTGTCGAAGAACATCAGACCGCGTTTTGCGACCTGAGCAAGAACGGGTTCAATGGCGGTCTCCTCCCCCATGAAGCGGCCGCCCAACAGATTCATCACGCCCATATAGCCAGTGGCGCGCGAGAGACTCCATTCCAGCCGCTTGACGTTTTCGTCGGGACTGGCGCCAACCAAAAGGGCATGCGGTCCCGGATCGCTGTCGGGGAAATCGAATGGTTCCATCGGCACTTCGAGCAGCACTTCGTGGCCCGCGCCACGCGCCTTGTCGATGTCGCTCTGCAGTTCGGGGGCAAAGGGTACGAAACCCAGCGTGATTTCGGGTGCGAGCTGCATCAGCGCGGAATTGGTTTGAGTTGCGCCAACGCCAAGACCACGAAGCACGAGCGCGATCTTCGGCTTCTTGCCGGTGCTCGTGCCGGCGCTCGTGAAATTGCGGCCATAGGCCTTCAGCGGCGTTCGCCCGTCCTGTGCAATTCGGGGCAACGGACCTTGGGGCGAAGTCTCGATCAAGCTGGGATCGCCGAGCAGATTGCCGCCGAACTCTCGTCTCTCTTGAAAGGTGCCCAGCTTCACGGTGGCCGCATCGCTGCGACTTGGAAATGGCAGCAAACCGATAGAGACGACCGGGCTGCCATCAGCGGGACTACCGGCGATTTCAATGGCAGCCGCGCCCGCAGCCAGGAAGACAAAGAAGGCCGCGTAAGCCAATGACAGCGGACGCCTGAGAAAAGCAAAGCGTGCCACGCGCGCGTCTTCGGGCGCAGCGTTCTGCGGATCGCCAGAGGGCACGGGATTGTCTTCCACCGCCATGGGCGCAATGAGGCCCGGTTTTGGTTACGGCGGGGTTAACGGGAGCGTGGCTTGCTGAAAAGAAAAGGGCCGGACGCAACCATCCGGCCCTTTTTCGTCAACAGTTGAGACGGCTTACCGTCCCGGCGTTGCTGCCGGCGCGGCTGGCGTTGCAGCCGCCTGCTTTTGCGGCGTGGCGGCCGAAACCACCTTTCCGTCAAGCCGGTCCAGCGCATAGGCAAGCTGGAAGTCGTCAACCTTCTTGCCGTCTTCCGGACGGACCGTCGGCATCTTGGTGTTGCGCTGGGCGCCTTCGGCGTCCAGATGGCCCGCGAGCGAGGCTTCGCTGCGCGAGGCAAACTGATCGGCCTCGGCCTGATCTTTCTCGGTCAGATTGGAAACCGCGATATCGGGCGTGATGCCGGTCGCCTGAATGGAACGGCCCGACGGGGTGTAATAACGCGCCGTGGTCAGACGCAGCGCACCGCCATGCTGACCGCCCAGCGGGATGATCGTTTGCACGGAGCCTTTGCCGAACGACGTCACGCCGATGATGGTCGCGCGCTTGTGGTCCTGCAGAGCGCCGGCCACGATTTCCGAAGCCGAGGCGGTGCCTTCATTGATCAGCACGACAATCGGCTTGTTGTCCGCGAGGTCGCCGCCGCGCGCATTGTAGCGCTGCGTGTCCTCGGGCTTGCGTCCGCGGGTGGAAACGACTTCGCCGCCGGTGAGGAAATCGTCGGAGACGGCAATCGCCTGGTCCAGAAGCCCGCCGGGATCGTTGCGCAGATCGAGCACCCAACCGCGCAAGGAACCGCCGAGCTGTTTCTTCAGATCGGCGATGGCCTTCTTCAACCCCGCATCGGTTTTCTCGCTGAACGAGGTGATGCGGATATATCCGATATCGCCCTTCTTCTCATATTTCACGCTCTCCACGCGGATGACGGCGCGGGTGAGGGTCAATTCGAGAGGCTTCTTTTCGCCCTGGCGCAGGACGGTGAGCGTGACCTTGGAATTTTCCGGTCCGCGCATCCGCTCCACCGCTTCGTTCAGCGGCATGCCTTGAATGCTGGTGCCATCGATCGCGGAGATGAAATCGCCGGTCTTCACGCCGGCGCGCGACGCGGGCGTATCGTCGATCGGTGTCACCACCTTCACGAGACCGTCTTCCTGCGTGACTTCCAGACCAAGGCCGCCGAATTCGCCGCGGGTCTGCACCTGCATGTCGGCGAATTCTTTCGGATCCATGTAGCTCGAATGCGGATCGAGCGAGCTGACCATGCCGTTGATCGCGGAATTGATGAGTTCCGAATCGTCGACTTCGCGCACATAATTTGCGCGCACACGTTCGAAGGCATCGCCGAAAAGATCGAGTTCGCGATAGGCGGACAAGACATTCGTTGCTCCCTGAGCGGCAGGGAACAAGGCCAATGCACCGACAAATCCAACCGCTACGCCGACACCGGCGAATGCGAACTTCCTCATGTTCACTTTGCCTTTCTCAGTTCGGCGCTCAACCATGGCGCCGGATCAACTGCCTGACCGTTGCGTCTCAGCTCCATATAAAGCCGCGCCGCTCTACCTTCCGGGAGAATTCCTACCGGCTCACCTGCAAGAACCGAATCGCCGATATGAACATCGATACGTCCGAGCCCCGCCAATGTCAGATGGTAGCCGCCAGCCATTTCCAAGATCAAGACTTGACCAAATTTTTGGTAAGTGCCTGCAAACACAACTTCGCTATCCATCGGGGCGACGGCTTCGGCTTTGCCGGCGGTTTCGAACCACAGACCCAAAGGCCCATTTTCGCCAGGGGTGCGGCCAGGACCGGCGGGATCGCCTGGCAGGGCCGTGCCGACCACCGGCCGCAGCAATGAGCCTCGGGCGAGCGCGCCGCTGCCCGCATTCTGGGCAGTTACCGTCTTCATTCCTTCCAAAGCGGGTGCGGCGCCTGCCCGCAGGCTTGCCACCCGATCGATCAGCGCCTTCAAACCATTGGCCTCGCGGCCGATTTCTTCCGAAATTCCATGAAGTTCGGCAAGCTTGGACTCGGCATCTGCCTGTTGGGCGCTCTTCTCCTGTAAAAGCTGGTCCAGGGATGCGCGGGCGCCCTCCAGGCTGGCAGCCTCGATCTTTGCTTCGTCGTTCTTTTTGGCCAGGTCGACCTTGGTTTCTGCGAGCGTTTTCAGCTTCTTGGAAAGATCCGCCGCCTCGCGATAGACCGGCGGGAGCATCGCGCCCATCTGCATGGTTCCACGGGCGGCGGCGAGCGGATCGTCCGGTTTCAAGGCAAGTGCGGGCGGCTCGTCCGCTTGAAGCCGCTGCAACACGGCCAGCAGATGTGCGACCCGGTCGCGGTCGCGCAACAGATCGGCCTGCAGATCGCGCATTGTGTCATTAAGCCGCGCAAGCTCTGCGGCGGTGGTTTCCGAGGCGGCTTCCAATTCCTGCACCCGCGACGCGTTGGCGATCAGGCGCTGTTGTAGATCGTGCGCTTCGGCGGCCAGGGAATCACGCTCGGCGCGGGTCTTGTCCTCACTGCCGCGCTGGTCTTCGAAGGCTTTTTGGGCGCGGGCATAGCGCTCCGCCAATGTGCCGCCGGAAATCGCGCTGCGCGAGGCTTGCGGATTGGCGGCCGCGGACAAAAGCACAGCCAGAAGCGGAAGCGTAACCAGACAAAGCGATGAATTTCGCCCGCTCACCTGGCCAACTGTGCTTTCACTGCGTGTGTGCGGTCGAGCAGCGATTGCCCCGTCATCTGCGGCGGTTTTTCGAAGCCCACCAGATCGAGCAGCGTCGGTGCCACGTCTGCCAGCCTGCCATTGTGCAAATTCAGAGAGGCGCCGCCGGATTTCGCATTCACCACGATGATGGGCACATCCAGCAGCGTGTGGGCGGTGTGTGGCGCGCCGGTCACCGGATCTTTCATCTGCTCGACATTGCCATGGTCCGCCGTGACGATCAGCACGCCGCCCGCGTTCACGACCGCCTCGCGCAAACGTCCCAAACATTTGTCGACCGCTTCCACCGCCGCAACCGCCGCATCCATCAGCCCCGTATGTCCGACCATATCGGGATTGGCGTAATTGGCGATGATGAGATCGTATTTTCCCGACGATATCGCTTCGACCAATTTGTCGGTTACTTCGTAGGCGGACATTTCCGGTTTCAGATCATAGGTGGCGATTTTCGGGCTCGGCACCATGATACGGTCCTCACCCTCGAATTGCGCCTCGCGGCCGCCATTCATGAAGAACGTCACATGGGAATATTTTTCCGTCTCTGCAATACGAAGCTGTTTCAAGCCGCGTTCCGCAAAAATCTCGCCAATGGTTTCGCTGATATCCTGTGGCGGAAACAAAGCGCCCATCAATTTGGCGAGCGGCTGGGAATATTCCGTCATGCCGGCGGCGGCGGAAAATCGCGGGCGACGCGCGCGCGCGAATCCTTCGAAGCGGGAATCGAGCAGAGCGGTCGAGATTTCGCGCGCCCGATCGGGCCGGAAATTGGCGAACAGCAATCCATCGCCATCCTTCACCCCGCCATAATCGCCAATCGCGCAAGGCAGCACGAATTCATCGTTGGTTCCGGCGGCGTAGGATTGCTCGATGGCGGCTCTCGCATCGGCAAAGCGCGCCCCCTTGGCATCGACAATCGCGTCGAAGGCCTTGGCGACACGGTCCCAGCGTTTGTCGCGATCCATCGCGTAATAGCGGCCGCTGACCGTGGCGATTTGCACCTCGGGCAGATCGGACACGGCTTTCAGAAAGGTATCGACAAATCCGTCTGCGCTTTGCGGCGGCGTGTCGCGCCCATCGAGAAAAGCATGCACCCAAACGGTCAGGCCCGCTTTGCTGAGGATGCGCGCCAGCGCGGCGATATGATCCTGATGCGAATGCACCCCGCCCGGCGACATCAAGCCCATCAGATGCACCGCGCCTGTGGCCTTCTTTGCGGCCTCGATAAGTTCGCGCAATGCCGGACGCGCGGCGATGGAGCCGTCCTTCATGGCATCCTCGACGCGCACCAGATCCTGCATCACCAGCCGGCCGGCACCGATATTGGTGTGGCCGACTTCCGAATTTCCCATCTGCCCGTCGGGCAGGCCTACCGCGCGGCCCGAAGTGGCCAAAAGCGCATGCGGACATTCGCGGATCATGCGTTCGAAATTGGGATGCCGCGCCCGGAAAATGGCGTTGTCCGACCCGTTGGGGCGCCAGCCCCAGCCATCCAGAACACAGAGCACGGCCGGACGCGGCCGGTTGCCATGGGGATGTGCCGAAGCCGTCGAATCGTTCATACGCTGTTGTCGCTCAATAGGTTGAAACGGCGAAATGTTTTCTGAAAAGAAAATAAATAGCCGGGCTGCGCCTGTCTATCGCACGCCCGCACGGCTCGCTTGGTTCGCGTGAGGTTTGCACTTAGAAGAAATCGGCTGATCCGATGGGTGGAGGACAGGTGAAGAATCGCATTGGCGCCGGAGCCCTGGCTGCGCTGGTGAGCCTTGCGGCCATCGCAGACGCAAGCGCCCAGCAGGCCCATTCCGCTCATGCCCTGCCCTCGGCACCGGCACCACCGCCCTATACTGCGCCCAAAGCCGACGCGAGTATGGTCGCGGCTGGGAATTATCGCCTGGATCGCGGCCATTCGAGCGTGACGGCCCAGATCCGTCGCGAGGGGCTCTCCAATTTCACCTTCCGCTTCGATCGTTTCGACGCGAGCTTCAGCTACGACCCGCAAAAACCGGGACAGACATTGCTGCTGGTGACGCTTGATCCCGCTTCGGTGGATGCCAATGTCGCCGCCTGGACGGAGCATCTGCAGGCCCCGGACCTGCTCAACACGGCCCAGTTTCTGCAAATCTCCTTTATTTCCACCAGCTTTCTGCAGACCGGTGCGACCACTGGCGTGCTGGTCGGCAATGTCACTTTCCTGGGCGTGACCAAGCCGATGGCTATCGAGGTGAGTC
This sequence comes from Micropepsaceae bacterium, assembly GCA_036264295.1. Taxonomy (GTDB): domain Bacteria; phylum Pseudomonadota; class Alphaproteobacteria; order Micropepsales; family Micropepsaceae; genus CAIYRG01. The sequence continues at coordinate 19,178 of DATARE010000563.1, forward strand.
TCAACGGCGTCTCGCCGGGGCCGCGTACGGTGGTCGGTTTTTCGGGCCGGACCGCCATCAAGATGACCGATTTTCCCATGCCGGGTTTCGCAGCGCTGCATCTCGGCAATGATGTGCAATTCGACATCGAGGCGGAATTCGTCAAAGGCTGAGCTTCTTGCCGGTAAGGGCCGCTTTGGGCCGGGCAGATTTTGCCGGAATGGTAAGACTGGCGTCCGCGCCTTCCGGTAATCTCTTGATTTCATAGGATATTTTTCGGCGCTGGCGCGGCATGGATTTGGCATAGGAGGCTGCGGAAGAATTCCGGAACCGTCATGACCCGCACCATCCTCAGCCGTTTTGTCGCCGTTCTCTCGATCCTGGGCGTGGCGCTTGCGCCGCTGCCGGCTCTCGCCTTTTCGCGGATCAAGGATCTCGCCGATGTCGAGGGCATTCGCGACAACATGCTGATCGGCTACGGCCTGGTGGTTGGCCTGAACAGCAGCGGCGATTCGCTGAAAAACGCCCCTTTCACGCAGCAGGCGCTGCAAACCATGCTGGAGCGGCTGGGCGTCAACACCCGCGGCGCGGCCATCAATACCAAGAACGTGGCCGCGGTCATGGTCACGGCCAGTCTTGGCCCCTTTTCGGCCCAAGGCACCCATATGGATGTAACGGTATCCGCCATGGGCGATGCCAAGAGCCTCCAGGGCGGCTCGCTTCTGGCCACCCCTTTGCTCGCGGCTGACGGCCAGGTCTATGCACTGGCCCAAGGGCCTGTCGCCATTGGCGGCTTCTCCGCGCAGGGTGCTGCCGGAAGTGTTTCCCGAGGCGTCCCCACCTCCGGGCGCATCTCCAACGGGGCCATCGTGGAACGCGAAGTCGGTTTCACCCTGGCCAAGGCGCAGTCGCTGCGCCTGTCCTTGCGCAACCCCGATCTCACGACGGCCCAGCGCGTGGCCTCTGCCATCAACCGCTATCTCGGCGTTCCTGCCGCCACCGCTGCCAATCCGGCGACGATCCAGCTGATGAAGCCGGCGAACTACACCGACGTCGTGGCGCTGCTGACAGATATCGAGCAGCTGAAGGTCGATCCCGACCTGCCGGCCAAAGTCGTGATCGACGAACAATCCGGTGTCATCGTGATGGGTTCGGATGTGCGCATCTCCACGGTTGCCATCGCGCAAGGCAATCTCACCATCCGCATCACCGAGACGCCACAGGTCAGCCAGCCGCAACCGCTTTCCCAGGGCGGCACCACGCAGGTCGTGCCACGCACCGCCATCGATGTGGACGAGGAAACCGGCAAGCGCCTGGTCGTGCTCAGCGCCGGCGTCAGCCTCCAGGAACTGGTCAACGGCCTCAATGCGCTTGGCGTCGGCCCGCGCGACATGATCTCCATCCTGCAGGCGATCAAGGCAGCCGGCGCGCTGCAAGCCGAAATCCAGGTGATCGGATGAGCGATCTCGGCGGTATCGGCAATTCGCAGCTTCTCGCGGCCGCGTCGCTCTCCAAACCCGTGCTGGCGCCCTCATCCGCGAAGACTCCGGATCAGGCGAGCAAGGTGGCGAAAGATTTCGAAGCGGTTTTCATCAATGAAATGATGGGATCGATGTTCCAGGGTATCCAGAGCGACGGCATGTTCGGCGGCGGTCCGGGCGAAACCATTTTCCGCTCCATGATGATCGAGAATTATTCCAAGACGATGGCCGCGCAGGGCGGTTTCGGCCTCGCCAACGCGGTCAAGCACGAGCTGTTGCGAGCCCAGGAGAAAGCGCAATGACGAACCTCGCGAAGGCCGATCCCGATGCGGTCATGGCGGAGCGCCAGCGCATGCGGCTGGAACAATTGCTGACCGTGAGCCGGCGGCTGATCGACACCATCGAAGCCGATATCGCGGCCTTGGAAAAGGGCAGCTTCGGCGAGCTGAAAACCACCGATCCCGAAATCGAACGGCTCTGCGCTTTCTATGGCCGCGAAGTGCGCGCTTTGAAGGCCGAAGGCGGCATCAAACGCGCTCCCGCTCCCCTGATTGCGGCGCAAGGAAACCGGCGCGAATTTGGACCGGCTGTTGAAGCATCAT
>DATARE010000178.1:0-2309 GCA_036264295.1 Micropepsaceae bacterium
CGATCGCCCGCTGCGATAGCAGCCTGGATCGGCGCTGCTCCGCGCCAGCGCGGCAGAAGGGACGCGTGCAAATTCAGGCAGGCGATTTCCGGAATTTCGAGAACATCCCGCGGCAAGATTTGCCCGTAAGCCATGACCACAATCACATCCGGCTTGAGCGCGCGGATCTCTTCAATCGCTTGTTGGTCTTTAATTCGCGCGGGCTGCAGAATCCGTACAGCCGTGCCCTGCATCGCTTTTTTTATCGGGGTCGGCTCCATCGACTGAGCGCGTCCCACCGGCTTGTCGGTTTGGGTGACGACGCCGCCGACTTCGTGTTCAGACTTCAACAATGTTTGCAGCGTCGGCAAGCCGATTGCGCCCGCGCCGACAAAAACGATGCGCATGCCCAATTATGGCATCAGTTGATGCTTGGCGCCGGAGCGACGCGACCGTGGCCCGGCCATCGCTTGCGCCAGGAGTTTTTCGCCAGCCGTGATCTCGCGCCGGCCTACCGATGATCCGCAGCCTGTGCAGAGATAGTCGAAAATCTCCCGGTCGGGCAGGACCAGGAGCAGCCGCTCGCGCACCGGCATCGCGGCCTTGCACTTTTCGCAATACAGACTTGAAGCGGTGAAATTTTCAAACTGCTGCTGGTTCATACACGCCGTCGTTCACGCTCTGGAGGATATCGAGCAGAACTTTGGCGGGCGGCTGAGTGGCGTCAACCACGCTAATCAGTTCCTGCGAGTAATACGAAAGCACCGGTTTGGATTCATTTTCATAGATGTCGAGGCGTCGCTGAATCACCTGTTCGTTCGCGTCATCGAGCCGGTTGTCTTTCAATGCGCGCTTCTTCAGCCGGTAAAATAGCGTCTCGCGATCCGGACACGCGAGATGAAACACTTTCTTTACGTCGATCATGTCCTCCATGATTTTGGCCTGGCCAAGGTTTCGTGGAATCCCATCCAGCACCAAAGTGTCGATGTCCGGCTTGAACTTGTGTGCGTCCACGGCCGATTCGATTGCCTCTCGCCAAAGCTCTACGGTGATATCGTCCGGCACCAGCTGCCCTTTGCCGGAATATTCGAGGAATGCTTTGCCGACCTTCGTGCGCGTGTCGATGGAGCGGAACACGTCGCCACATGCACAATGATAATAACGTGGGATCGTCCCGAGCGTTTTGCCCTGCGTGCCTTTGCCGCTGCCGGGCGCGCCAAAAAGGATAAATGTGTTGTATCTCGTCATCATCGAGATCGCTTATACTGCAGGTCGGCCCGGCCGGGGAAGCAAAATCCTGGCGGCTATTTTCCAGTGACCTGCGGATCGACATTCACGCGTCGCCCGCCGCGATCGAACCGCACGTTGCCGTCAAGTAGCGCAAAAATTGTGTAGTCGCGCCCGAGCCCGACGTTCTTTCCTGGCAAAAACTTTGTGCCGCGCTGGCGCACGATGATGTTGCCAGCCACGACCATTTCGCTGCCGAATTTTTTCACACCCAGCCGTTTGCTGACGCTGTCACGACCGTTCTTAACGCTGCCTTGTCCTTTTTTGTGAGCCATATATCAGTTCGATGTTGATTGTTGAGAAAATGCGCCGGCCCCGCCATGCGCACGCCGAGTTTGTGGAAGCTGCGCAGCAAGGTCACGTCATCGCCCAGAATGCCGGAATTCTCGATCGACTGGAAAACAATGATCTTGCCCTTGGCCGCGATACGGGCCGCATCTTCCGGCCCAAAGGCGAGTTCAAACTGCGCCGGATGCGCCGCGACCATTTCGCGGATCTCCATGGCGCGCAGAAAGGCGGCGTCACGCATCGCGCTCATGCCTTCCGGCGTGACCGGCGCCTGCGGCGTGTAAATTGCGAAGAAACCCCCATCCAACCCGCCCTCGATCATGCGTGGATAATCGACCTGGGTGAAATCCTCGTCATAGCTGTGACGCTGCATCACGTCCCAGCCCGGGCGCGCCAGGTTCGCCGGCATGTCGAGATGGGTGTCGATGCAGATCAGCTTCTTATGAAGCGCCAGCGCGTCCGCGCCTTGCGCCCGCGCCAAGCTTGGTGCCAATCCGGGCGCCATGGCCAGCGCCGCCGCGCCGCCGGCCAACGCGGCCCGCCGTGACATGATCATATGCTTCTCCGTCGCGCCAAGGTCAGAAGGTGAAGGTGACGCGAGCATAATAGTATCCGCCATTGGGATCCCAGACAGTGTAATCGGGATCGCCGATGACATTGCTGTTGTCGATCAGCGGGGTCTGGCCATTCACCGGCGTGAGCGAGACAAAGGGATGCGTCCCCGGATGGATGTTGAAGACGTTGTTGGCGCCGAC
>DATARE010000186.1:0-3711 GCA_036264295.1 Micropepsaceae bacterium
CGCTCATCTCGTCCTCCTCGATTTTCGGCGGCGGCGCGCCCGATAGACCCGGCGTGGCCGTGAACTGCACCAAGGGCACATTGTGGCCATTCCAGCGCGAGCCCGGCGATTGCCTGACCGAAACCGAGAAAAAAGCCGGCAAGACCGGCGTCTATGGCGGCGGTCCCGGCTTGACCCAGGCCAGCCTCCCCGCCGCCAACGCGCCCGCCGATGCGGCCACCGGCCAGGCTGCGCCCGCCGCCCCGGCATCCGCACCCGCTCAGGCGACATGTCAGAAAGGATGGTTCTGGCCGTTCGTGCGGGAATCGAACAATTGCCCCACCGATGTGGAAAAGAAGGAAGGCAAGGGGGCTTCCCTTCCGGCCGCCACGCAGGTGAGCGCCATGAACAGCCCGCCGCCCGCCGGTTCGGTCGCGCCGTCCGCAGCCCCGTCCGCAGCCCCCGCGCCGGCACCCAGCGCGGCCGCACCGGCCTGCCACAAAGGATTGCTCTGGCCCTTCGTGCGCGATGCCGGTGACTGCCAGACCGAACAGGAAAAAAAGAACGCCGGAGAGAAATAGCGTTAATCCGTGCCCGGCAATCGCAATCTCGTGCGAGCGGAAGGGGAGCCGTTGCGCCGCCCGCTACGCCTGATTATAAGCCAAGCCTATGAGGCTTGGGGGCTTCTTCGTGCCGGGCTTGCTCGCAAATGAGCGCCAGCGGTCGCGGAGTTCATAAGGACGATACATGCGAATTCTGATCCTTGCCTCTGTTGCATGCCTGCTTGCCGCCTGCAGCTCCGACAGTTCGACGGACAGCGTTGCCGCCAGCACGGCTTCGACCAGCACAAGCTCGGGCTCCTGGTTCTGGCCCTTTGGCGGCGGCAGCGATGATATGTCCGCCAGCGACATGCCGCAGCTCGGGGTCAATTCCTATCTGTGGCGGGCGACGCTGGACACGCTGAACTTCATGCCGCTGGCATCGGCCGATCCCGTCGGCGGCGTCATCATCAGCGATTGGTATGCCGCACCCGACAAGCCCGACGAGCATATGAAGATCACCGTCTATATTCTGGACAAGCGGCTGCGCTCCGACGCCCTTAAGGTTTCGGTGTTCCGCCAGCTGCGCAATGCCAATGGCTGGACCGATGCCGCCGTCAATCCCGACACCGGGATCAAGCTCGAAAACGCGATCCTGGCGCGGGCCCGCGAACTTCGGCTTGCCACCACGCCACAATAATCGCTAGCCAAGGTCCGGCAGAACGCCCCCCAGCCGCCTTGGCGCAAGGAGGTGGGGGCCGTTAAACTTCAAGACCGGATTCGGGGGCTCGCTTGGCGCGCTACAACGCAAAAGACTCGGAAACGCGCTGGCAGGACGTCTGGAGCTCGCGCAATGTGTTCGCCGCCGCGAACCGCTCCGCCCTTCCCAAATGCTACGTGCTGGAGATGTTCCCCTATCCGTCGGGGCGCATCCATATGGGCCATGTGCGCAATTACACCATGGGCGACGTGATCGCCCGCTTCAAGCGCGCGCAAGGCTTCAACGTGTTGCATCCGATGGGCTGGGACGCCTTCGGCCTGCCGGCGGAAAACGCCGCGCGCGAAAAGGGCGTGCATCCGCGCGAATGGACCTATGCCAATATCGATGCGATGCGCGAGCAGTTGAAGGCGATGGGGTTGGCCATCGATTGGTCGCGCGAATTCGCCACCTGCGATCCCTCTTATTACGCCAAGCAGCAAAAGCTATTTCTCGATTTCTTCCGCATGGGCCTGGTCTATCGCGCCGAAGCCGACGTGAACTGGGATCCGGTGGATCATACCGTGCTTGCCAACGAACAGGTGATCGAGGGCCGTGGCTGGCGTTCGGGCGCGCTGGTCGAGCGGCGCAAGCTGTCGCAATGGTTCTTCCGCATCACCCAATTCGCCGACGATCTTCTGGCCGGCCTGGACACGCTCGAGCGCTGGCCGGAAAAAGTCCGCCTCATGCAGAAGAACTGGATCGGGCGGTCGGAAGGCTTGCGCGTTTCGTTCGAGCTGACGCATGCGCCGGTGCCGGCTGTGGAGGTCTTCACCACGCGCCCCGACACGCTGTTCGGCGCCAGCTTCGTGGCGCTGTCGCCCGATCATCCGTTGACGGAGCAATTGGCGGCGAGCAATCCCAAGCTCGCGGAATTCGTGGCCGAATGCCATCGCGGCGGCACCGCGGAAGAGGCCATCGAAACCGCCGAGAAGAAGGGCTTCGACACCGGCATCAAAGCGCGCCATCCGCTGGACCCGAATTGGGAGCTGCCGGTCTATGTCGCCAATTTCGTGCTGATGGGCTATGGCACCGGCGCGATTTTCGGCTGCCCCGCGCATGACCAGCGCGATCTGGATTTCGCGCGCAAATACCGGCTGCCCGTGGTGCCGGTGGTGATTCCCGAAAGCGCCACGCCCGCAACATTCGCCGTCGGTGACGAGGCCTACACAGGTGCGGGCCGCTTGGCCAATTCGCGTTTTCTGGATGGGTTGGACGTCGACAGCGCCAAGAATGAAGTCGCAAACCGGCTGGAAGCTGCCGGCAAAGGCAAGCGCGAGGTGAATTATCGCCTGCGCGATTGGCTGGTGTCGCGGCAACGCTATTGGGGCTGTCCGATCCCCATCATCCATTGCGAGATGTGCGGCATGGCGCCGGTGCCGGAGCGCAATCTGCCGGTGACACTGCCCGACGATGTGCGTTTCGATCAGCCGGGCAATCCGCTGGACCACCATCCGGCGTGGAAACACGTCAAATGCCCGATCTGCGGCGGCAAGGCCCGGCGCGAGACCGACACCTTCGACACCTTCGTCGATTCGTCCTGGTATTTCGTGCGCTTCACCGATTCACATGCGGAAGAGCCGGTGAACCGCGATGCCGCGCATTATTGGATGCCGGTCGATCAATATATCGGCGGCGTCGAACATGCCGTGCTGCATCTGCTCTATGCGCGGTTCTTCACCCGCGCCATGGGCAAGGCCGGGCATGTTTCGGTTCAGGAACCATTCGCCGGCCTGTTCACGCAAGGCATGGTTTGCCATGAGACCTATCGCGATGCGAATGGCGATTGGCTGTTGCCGGACGAGATCGAAAAGCGCGACGGTGGCGCGTTCCAGCGCGACAATGGCGCGCCCGTGAGCATCGGCCCGTCCGAGAAAATGTCCAAATCCAAGAAGAACGTGGTCGCGCCCGAAGCCATTATCGATGCGTTCGGTGCCGACACGATCCGCTGGTTCATGCTGTCCGACACGCCGCCCGAGCGCGATGTCGAATGGACACAGGAAGGTGCCGAAGGCTGCTGGCGTTTCGTGCAGCGCATTCATCGCCTCGTCAGCGAAGCGGGCGAATTGCCGCCGCCGGGCACCAGGCCGCCCGCCGAATGCACCGGCGCCGATCTGGAATTGCGCCGCGCCACCCATCGGGCAATTGCCGCGGTGACCGAGGATTTGAACGCACTGCGTTTCAACCGCGCGGTCGCGCAAATCTATACGCTCGCCAATGCGCTGGGCGCGGCAGGCGCGGTGGACGGCGCGGTCAGGCGCGAGGCGCTGGAAGCCTTGGTGCTGCTCATCGGACCGATGATGCCGCATCTGGCGGAAACCTGCTGGGAGTCGCTCGGGCATTCGACGCTGATTGCCAATGCGCATTGGCCGGTTGCCGATCAAAGGCTGGTCAGGAGCGATACGGTCACGATAGCGGTGCAAGTCAACGGCAAGC
>DATARE010000571.1:0-3463 GCA_036264295.1 Micropepsaceae bacterium
TGCGACCACCACGGCCGCGGACGCCGCTCCGGCGCCGGCCGGCGCTACGACCGTCGCCAACCCGACGACCTGATCGAATAGACGTTCGGCTGGCTCAGGCGCCCACCGGATTGGGGTCCCGCCAAGCCCTCTCGAAGGGCAGCCGCCAGGCATGGGGTGCCACGAGCTGGTGAATGGATTTCGGCCCCCACGATCCCACCGGATACAGCCTGACCGGCGGCGGCGCTTCCAGCAGCGGACTCGAAACTTCCCACAGCCGCTCGATGCCTTCGGCGGTGGTGAACAGCGTGCGGTCGCCGCGCATGGCATCCAGGATCAGACGCTCATAGGCTTCCAGCACATCGCCGACCAGGCCGGTTTCGTGCATCGCGAATTGCAGGCTGAGCTTGTCCAGCCGCATGCCCGGGCCGGGACGCTTGCCATAAAACGACAGCGACATTTTCGACGCATCCGCGAGATCGAAGGTGAGATGATCGGGCCCTTGCGCACCCACGCCGGAGCCTGAGGGGAACATGCTCTTCGGCGGCTCGCGAAAGGCGATGGAAATAATGCGCTGGCCTTCCGCCATGCGCTTGCCCGTGCGCAGGAAGAACGGCACGCCCGCCCAGCGCCAATTGTCGATCAGGCATTTCAGCGCCACGAAGGTCTCGGTGTCGGATTCCGGGTCGACGCCGTCCTCCTGCCGGTAGCCGATATATTGCCCGCGCACGACATCCTTGGGATCGAGCGGCAGCATGCTGCGGAAGACCTTATTTTTTTCCTCGCTGATGGGCGCGGGCTCCAGCGCGGTCGGCGGCTCCATCGCCATGAAGGCGAGAATCTGGAACAGATGCGTCACCACCATGTCGCGAAATGCGCCGACCGTTTCGTAAAACCCCGCGCGTTTGCCCAGCGCCAGCGTTTCGGGCACGTCGATCTGCACATGATCGATGAAATTGCGGTTCCAGATCGGTTCGAACAGACCATTGGCGAAACGGAAGGCGAGGATGTTCTGGGCCGGCTCCTTGCCCAGGAAATGGTCGATGCGGAAAATCTGCTCTTCGGCGAACACCGTATGCAGACTCGCATTCAGCGAAACCGCGCTCGCCAGATCGGTGCCGAACGGCTTTTCCATGATGATGCGGGAGCGTTCCACCAGGCCTGCCTCGCCCAGCAGCTTGACCGCCGGCAAAGCCGCGCTCGGCGGCACGCTGAGATAATGGATGCGGCGGCTTTCGCCGGCAATTTCACGTTCCGCACGTTCCACCGCCGCCTTCAACGCGTCCGGCCCCGCCGTGAGCGGCACATAATCCAAAGTCTGCGCGAACGCCGTCCAGTCGCTCTCCTTGACTTTGCGCATGGCGAATTGGTCGAGCGCCTCCCGGGCAATGGCGCGGAAGCCGTTTGCGTCCATCTCATCCAGCGACACGCCGATGATGCGGCAGCCTGGAATGAATCCGGCGCTGGACAGATGGAACAGACCCGGCAGCAGCTTGCGGCGGGAAAGATCGCCGGTCGCACCCACCAGCACGACGACCTGCGGATATTTGGGACCAACCCCCGGCGGAACCTTTGCCAAAAACATCCCCTCTGCGAGTTCGCGGGCAAGCCTAACGCCAAAACCTTAGCGATTGACGACAAGCGCATGCGGTATTTCCGCGCCGCCGCAGCCTGCCCGGCCCCTCGTTATATTCGAATGAATACCAACAAATTTGCCTGCATGCTCGCATGGCGCGAGAACCGATTTCGCGGTAACAATGATGTGGAATTCAGGCATAAGAACCCGCGGGAGGGCGTTATGGCGAAAACACAGGATCTTGCCGCTCAATTGGGCCAACCGGTGGCCGGCAACGGTCTTTTGGACCGGCGTTTCTTCCTGCAATCGGGTGCCGTCCTTGCGGGGGTCGCCGCGACGGCCAATGTGGCACACGCCGAAACCATCGGCAGCATGTCGCCGCCTTCCATGCTGAAACCGGGTTCCGGCTTCACCGCCTATGGCATGCCCTCACATTGGCGCGAAAACGTCAAACGCATCCTCGTCACCAATGCGCCGCCGGCGCGCGAAGTCACCGGCTCCTCGCGCACGCCGCTGCAAATGCTCGACGGCATGATCACGCCGGCGGGTCTGCATTATGTGCGCATCCACAATGGCGTGCCCGATATCGATCCCGACAAGCATCAGCTGACGATCTACGGCATGGTCAAGCAGCCGCTGACCTTCAGCGTGGATGCGCTGCTGCGCTATCCGATGATTTCGGAAATCCGCTTCATGGAATGCGCCGGCAATTCGGGCGCCGGCAACGCGCCGCAGCCGCCGCAAGCGACTGCCGGCGATATTCACGGGCTGCTTTCGTGTTCGGAATGGACCGGCGTGAAGCTGTCCACGCTGCTGGACGAAGCAGGGCTCGATCCCAAGGCGACGTGGATTCTGGCGGAAGGCGCAGACGGCGCCGGGATGAGCCGCAGCGTGCCGGTGTGGAAGGCGATGGATGACGCGATGATCGCGCTCTATCAGAACGGCGAGCCGATCCGTCCCGAGCAGGGCTTTCCGATGCGCCTGTTGCTGCCGGGCTTCGAAGGCAACACCAATGTGAAATGGCTGCGCCGGCTGAAGGTGATGGATACGCCGATGTACACGCGCGACGAAACCTCGCGTTACACCGAGCTGATGCCCGACGGCAAGGCGCGCGAGTTCATGCTGCAGATGGAGCCGAAATCGGTGATCACGAAGCCGTCCTTCGGCATGAACATGCAGGGGCCGGGCTATTACGAAATCTCCGGCGTGGCGTGGTCGGGACTGGGCCGCGTCAAGCAGGTGGACATTTCCGCCGATGGCGGCAAGAGCTGGACGGCGGCCGCGCTTTCGGGGCCGGTGCTGCCCAAAGCCGTGACGCGCTTCCGCCTGCCCTGGATGTGGAATGGCGGGCCGGTGGTGTTGATGAGCCGCACCACGGACGAAAAGGGCGTGGTGCAGAAGACCCATGCCGATTGGGTGGCGCAATATGCGCCGCGGCAGAACTTCCATTTCAGCGCGATTCAAAGCTGGGCGGTGGACGCGGGCGGCAAGGTGAGCAACATCTATGTCTAAGCGCATCGTCGTCTTGACCGCGGCGTTCCTGGCCGCGAGCTTTGTCTATGACACGCCGCTCGCCGGCGCCGCGACACCGCCGCCGCCGAAATTGGGCAGGCCTGCCAGCGCCGACGATATCGCCAAGATCGACATCAGCATTCCGCCCGACGGCAAAGGTCTGCCTGCGGGCTCCGGATCCGTGGCGCAAGGTGCGATGATCTTTCAGCAGAAATGCTCCGCCTGTCACGGCGCCAATGCGGAAGGCACGCCCAGCGGCGACCGGCTGGTCGGCGGTGTGGGTTCGCTTGCCTCACCCAATCCGGTGAAGACAGTGAATTCCTATTGGCCCTATGCCACGACGGTGTTCGATTACATTCGCCGCGCCATGCCGATCACCAATCCGCAATCCCTGCA
>DATARE010000220.1:0-8496 GCA_036264295.1 Micropepsaceae bacterium
CCTGCCGCGTCATGGAGGAGATGATCGCTTCCTGGCGTTTCAGAAGCCGGTCGTCGAGGCCTGCCGCAGCGAGCTGATCCTTGATCTTGCCGACACCGGGAAGCATCCCCAGAAGGCCCTGCATGCCGCCCATCTTGCGCATCTGGGAAAGCTGATCGGCGAGATCGTTGAAATCCATCTCGCCTTTTTTCATCTTCTTGGCGAGCTTCTCGGCCTTCTCGCGGTCGACGTGCTCGACCGCCTTTTCGACCAGGCTGACCACATCGCCCATATCGAGGATGCGCGAAGCAAGGCGCGCCGGATGGAACGCCTCCAGCGCATCGAGCTTTTCCCCGGTGCCCAGGAACTTGATCGGCGCACCCGTGACTTCGCGCATCGAAAGCGCCGCACCACCGCGGGAATCGCCATCGGCGCGCGTCAGGATGATGCCGGAGATCTGCACCCGCTCGTTGAAGCTTTTGGCAATATTGACGGCGTCCTGACCGGTCAGGCTGTCCGCCACCAACAAGGTCTCATGCGGCTGGGTAAGCTTTTTCACCTCGGCGACTTCGGCCATCAAGGCTTCGTCGACATGCTGCCGGCCGGCCGTATCGAGGATCAGCACGTCATAACCGCCGACCCGCGCCGCCGCCAAAGCGCGTTTGGCGATGTCGGTGGGGCGCTGGCCCAAGATGACGGGAAGCGTCGCGACGTTCGTCTGCTCGCCCAGAATCTTCAGCTGCTCCATGGCGGCTGGCCGGTTGACGTCGAGCGAGGCCATCAGCACGCGCTTTTTCTCTTTGGTCTGCAGCATGCTGGCGAGTTTCGCCGACGTCGTGGTCTTGCCCGAGCCCTGCAGCCCCACCATCAAGATGGGGGCGGGCGGGGCGCCCAGCGACAGGCCTTCGGATTCCGATCCGAGCGTCTCGACCAGCGTGTCGTGGACGATCTTGACGACCTGCTGGCCCGGGGTCACCGAGCGGATGACGTGTTCGCCGACGGCGCGTTCGCCGACCTTGCGGATGAAGCTCTTGACGACGGGCAGGGCGACGTCGGCATCGATCAGAACGCTGCGCACCTCTTCGAGCGCGGTATCGACATCGGCCTCGGACAGCGCACCGCGCCCCCGCAACCGGTCGAACACCCCGCCAAGCCGATCCTGCAAACTGTCGAACATCTAAGACCTCTTCCTCATCCTGAGCCTGTCGAAGGATGAGAACGCTGATGGCTCACCCTTCGACAAGCTCAGGGTGAGGACCCTGTCACAAACGCCAAACGCCCCAGGGGGCGCACCTGCGCTGCCTGGGGGCGATCCTGGGCCTGGCCCAGGACCGGAAAGGCCTCGCCGTTCCGGATGGCGAGGATGTAGGTCCGCCGCTAGATTAAGTCAATCTTGGCCAATATCGGGAGGCGCGTTGTGGAAACCGCACATGGAAGCTGTCTTTGCAAAACCGTTCAATATGAGGTCGATCTTCCCTTCGAATGCTTCCTCTATTGCCATTGTTCCCGCTGCCGAAAAGCCACCGGTTCTCCGCATGCCGCGAACGGCTTCGTGAAGCGCGAGGCCTTCCGCTGGACCCAAGGCGAGGGCGCGATCAAGCGTTACGACGTGCCCGAAGCCAAGCGTTTCGGCCTTCAATTCTGCACCAATTGCGGGTCGAAAGTACCGCATCACACCCGAGATCATGCCTGGATGGTCGTTCCCGCCGGTTCGCTGGATGAAGACCCGGTCTCACGCCCGCAGGCCGTGGTGTTCTGGGGCTCGCGCGCACCCTGGTTTACCGATTGCTCCGGCATGACCAAGCACGAAGAAATGCCGGGGTAGCTCCGGGATAAGAAATAGCTGTCATTCCCGGCTGAGCGATGCACAAGCATCGCGAAGGGAAGGGAACCCACCCGTCTCAAGGGCAAGCTTCGCCAAATGGGTCCCCTTCCCGCGTCGCACGGATGTGCGCCGCGCCGGGGATGACAAGTGCGCTATTTCAACCCCAGTTTCTGGGTCAGATAGACATAGGTCAGGGCGTTCATTTCGGCCTGTTGCGCATGGTTGGCCGCCGCCGCATGTCCGCCTTCGGTGTTTTCATAGAACAGCACGTCGTGGCCTTGCGCCTCCATTTTCGCCGCCATTTTGCGCGCATGAACCGGTGTTACGCGGTCATCCGAGGTGGCGGTCACAAAGAAGATCGGCGGATATTTCACCTCAGCCTTGACGTTCTGATAGGGCGAATAACGCAGGATCGCCGCCCGCTCGAACGGGTTGTCGGGATCGCCATACTCGCCTACCCATGAGGCGCCCGCGCCGATTTTGGAAAACCGCATCATGTCGAGCAGCGGCACCTGGCAAACCACCGCGGCAAACAGATCGGGCCGTTCTACGGCAACCGTGCCGACCAAAAGGCCGCCATTCGATCCCCCCATGATGCCGAGCTGCTTGGGCGTGGTGAGCCCGCGCTTCATCATGTCTTCGGCCACGGCAATGAAATCATCATAAGATTTCTGGCGGTTCGTTTTCAGCGCTGCCTCGTGCCAGCCCGGTCCGAACTCGCCCCCGCCGCGAATATTGGCCACCGCATAGGCTCCCCCTTTGGGCAGCCAGACCCGTCCCATGCTCGACCAATAGAAAGGCGTCTGCGAAATCTCGAAGCCGCCATAGCCGTAAAGCAGCATCGGCATCGGGCCTCTGGCGTCCTTGGCCCGCACCACGAAATAGGGGATTTTGGTGCCGTCCTTCGAAATGGCCTCATATTGCGTGCTGGCATAGGGGCTGGCATCGAAACGGGCGGGCAAGGCCTTGATCGGAGTGGGCGCGTCCCCTTCGCCTTTGGTCGCAAACAGCGTCGTGGGCGTAAGATAGCCCTGATAGGCAAAAAACGCCTGCGGACCCTGATCGTTGACGGACACGATGCCCGGCGATCCCCCTGCTGGAAGAGCGAGTTTCTTCTGCTGCCAATCGCCGGACCGGTCGGGCCGGAAAGAATGCACGCCGCCGGTCACGTTTTCGAAAATGGCGGCATAAACCGCATCGCGTCCCGAAGCGACTCCGTCGATCGCCGCGCGTGCATCCGGCGTATAGAGCACGGCAATTTTCGGCAGTTTGCGGTCGGCAAGAAACGCCTTCAACGGAAAGGCGATCATTGCGCCTTGCTGGATGGTGCCTTGTCCTTCGGGCTTCCAATCCTTGCGCATGGTGAAAATGAGGTCGTCACCGAGCGCTGCCTTCAAATCGGCCCACAGGGGTAGCGGCAATGGCACGGTCCCGCCATCCTGTGTCACGTAGAAATATTCCGTATCGAAAAAGCTCACCGCCCGCGACACTACGGCGATCGTGCCGTTTGCGGTGCGCAGCACCCCCGGCGAGGCGATGACGTCCTGAGGCATGCCCTCAAATACGATTTTCGAATCTTCGATTTTCTCGCCTCGCCGCCACATCTTCACGATGCGCGGATAGCCCGATTGCGTCAGCGTGCCGGTGCCGAAGTCGGTGCCGAAAAGGATGGTGTTCGTATCCACATAAACCGCTTCGGCCTTGGCTTCGCCCAGCGCAAAGCCTTCCTCTACGAAGCGTTTCGCAACCGGATCGAATTCGCGCAGTACCGTGGTGTCGCCGCCGCCCGGCGAAAGTGAAATCAGGCAGCGGCTGAGATCGGGCGAGCAGTTTGCGCTTTTGAAGACCCAGCTCTTGCCTTCATCGGCAGCCAATTTGTCGAGATCGAGCAGAACATCCCATTGCGGGTTTGGCGTCTCGTAGCTGGAAATCGTCGTCCGCCGCCAAATGCCGCGCACATGGGCGGGATCCTGCCAGAAATTGAACACGCTATCGTCGTGCAATTCGCCCATCGGAATGCGGTCGTCCGCATCCAGGAGCGAAAGAATGGTGTCGTAATTCTTTTGATAATCGGGGTCGGATTTCAGGACCTTCAGCGAGATGGCATTCTGTCCGGCGACCCATTCCAGCGCTTTGGCGCCGTGGACGTCTTCGAGCCAAAGATAAGGATCATCTGTCAGATCCGCGCCATACATCGCTGTCACTGTTCCTAAAATTACCGTCATGCCGGCAAGCATGCCCGTCATTGAGCGCAGGCGCATGCATATCCTCCAGGATCGGACGGAGCATTTTGGGGGCTTTGGCGCGAAGATCAACTGCCCGCCCGAGGGCACGCTTCCGACATTTCGCCACCTAGCAAGTCGTTTTCAGCGGTCCTATAAGGCCGCCATGACAAGTTTCCTGAAAATGCACGGGCTAGGCAACGATTTCGTCATTTTCGACGCCCGTACTTTCCCCGTGCCGGTCGATCCAGCCGCCGCCCGAGCAATCGCCGACAGAAAGCATGGCATCGGCTGCGATCAGGTGATTGTCATGGAGCCTGCCAAGAACGGTGTGGCCGCCTTCATGCGCATTTTCAACGCCGATGGCAGCGAGGTCGAAAGCTGCGGCAACGCCGCCCGCTGTGTCGCCTATTTGATGATGGCCGAACGCGAGACCGACCACATCCAAATTGGCAGCACCGGCGGGCCGCTTCTGTGCAGCGGCACAGGCGCCGATGCGGTGACTGTCGATATGGGCCCACCCCGGCTCGACTGGCGTGAAATCCCCATGGCGCAAGCGGTTGACACACAATCCTTTGCATTGGATGTGCCCGGTTTTGCCGAGCCGTGGCTGCGATCGGCCGCCGCCGTTTCCATGGGCAATCCCCATTGCGTGTTGTTCGTGACCGACCCCGAAAGCGCTCCTGTTGCCTCGCTGGGGCCAGCCATTGAGCATCATCCCTGGTTTCCTTCGCGCACAAATGTGGAATTTGTCGCCCGGCGCATTGACGGAACTTTGCGCATGCGGGTTTGGGAACGAGGCGCGGGGATTACCCTTGCCTGCGGTACCGGCGCCTGCGCAGCAGCGGTGGCGGCAAATCTGCGTGGGATCACGGGGCGAAAGGTCAAGCTGATACTCGACGGCGGAGAACTGGGCATCGAGTGGCGCGAAAGCGACGATCATGTG
This sequence comes from Micropepsaceae bacterium, assembly GCA_036264295.1. Taxonomy (GTDB): domain Bacteria; phylum Pseudomonadota; class Alphaproteobacteria; order Micropepsales; family Micropepsaceae; genus CAIYRG01. Next base: position 4,973 of record DATARE010000220.1, read on the forward strand.
CTTATGACGGGCCCGGCACGCTTCAGCTTCGCCGGTGAGGTCAATATCGCAGGGCTGGTGGATTCGTGAGCGTCGAAATCGTCACGTTCGGTTGCCGCTTGAACGCCGCTGAATCGGAAGGCATTCATGCGCGCGCGACGGCGGCCGGGCTTGATGGTGCCGTCATTGTCAACACCTGCGCGGTTACAAAGGAAGCGGTGCGCCAATCGCGCCAGGCGATCCGGAAAATTCGGCGGGAAAATCCCCACACCGAGATCATTGTCACAGGTTGCGCGGCGCAAACCGAACCTCAGACCTATGCGTCCATGCCCGAAGTGGACCGTGTGCTTGGCAATCAGGAAAAGCTGGAGAGCCGAAGCTTCGCGCGCGATTTCCTCGACAGCGCCCCGCGCGTGCTCGTCAACGATATCATGGCTGTCAAGGAAACCGCCGCGCAGTTCGGAGAGCATTTTTCGGAGCACACGCGTGCCATACTGCAAGTGCAGAATGGCTGCGACCATCGTTGCACCTTTTGCATCATCCCCTACGGCCGCGGAAATTCGCGCAGCGTCGGGATGGGGGCCGTGGTGGAAGAAGCGCGCCGTCTCGTTGCGGCCGGCTTCAACGAGATCGTGCTCTCCGGCGTCGATCTCACCGCCTATGGCGCGGATTTGCCGGGCTCGCCAACGCTGGGCGGCTTGGTGGCGCGCATTTTCAAGCATGTGCCGGATCTTGCGCGTCTGCGGTTATCGTCGATCGACTCCATCGAGGTGGACGCGGTCTTGCTGGATCTGATTGCCGATGAGCCCCGCCTGATGCCGCATTTCCACCTTTCCGTGCAATCGGGCGACAACATGATCCTGAAGCGTATGCGGCGGCGGCATACGCGCGAGGATACAATTCGGTTCTGCGACTTATTGAGGCGTTTGCGTCCGGACGTTGCATTCGGCGCCGATTTGATCGCGGGTTTTCCCACCGAAACGGACGAGATGTTCGAAAACACTTTGGCGCTGATTGACGAGGCAGGACTTTCCTATCTGCACGTCTTCCCGTTCAGCGCGCGCAACGGAACACCGGCGGCGCGCATGCCGCAGCTCCCGGGTGCGACCGTAAAGCAGCGCGCCCGCGTCCTGCGCAAGAAAGGCGAAGAGGCACTTGCCGGCCGGCTCGCAACTCTGGTCGGGACGGAACAGGAATTGCTGGTCGAAAAGGCGGGTCTGGGGCGCACACGCTGTTTCGCCTCCGTTGCCTTCGAAGGAGATGCGCAAGCTGGAAACTTAATACGTGCCCGTATCATAGCCTCGGATGCCCGAATGGCGCGCGCAAGCGTTTCGGCCATGGTAGAGCAGAGTGTGCGAGCCGTTGCATGACCGATGAGGATAGCGCGAGCGGCAGGCTCGGAATGTTCGCACGCCTGAAAGCGGGTCTCGCGCGCACGGCAACACAGCTCTCCGGCGGGCTGACTGGTGTTTTCACCAAAGAACGGCTCGATGCCGAAACGATTCAAGCACTGGAAGATGCATTGATCCGTGCCGATGTTGGCACCGGCCTTGCCCGTGAACTCGCTGCCGAAGTCGCCAAGGATCGCTATGACACAAACGTTACGGAAAGAGAACTACGTCGCATTCTCGCCGACGCGATTGAAAAGGTGCTGACCCCAGTCGCAAAGCCGTTCGTCATTGACGAAACGCGAAAGCCGTTCGTGGTGTTGCTCACGGGCGTCAATGGTACCGGGAAGACAACAACCATCGGCAAGCTCGCTGCAAAGCTTAACGCCGCCGGGAACCGCGTTTGGCTTGCTGCGGGCGACACATTTCGTGCCGCGGCAATCGATCAGCTGAAGATTTGGGGGGACAGAGCACACGCACCGGTCGTTGCACGTGCACCCGGCTCGGATGCGGCCGGTCTTGCGTTCGATGCCTTTGCCGAAGCCGAAGCTGCAGGCGCGGATGTGCTTCTCATCGATACCGCCGGACGTATGCAGAACAAAACTGGCCTGATGGCGGAATTGCAGAAGATCGCGCGTGTCCTGAAGAAGCGGGACGACGCCGCACCCCATGCGGCGATCCTGGTGCTCGATGCGACCACCGGTCAGAATGCAATTTCCCAAGTGGAAGCGTTTCAAGCCGCAGTTCCGCTTACCGGCCTGATTATGACCAAGCTCGACGGCACGGCGAAAGGCGGGATTCTGGTCGCGCTCGCCCATCGCTTCAAATTGCCGATCCATTTCATCGGCGTGGGTGAGGGGATCGCCGATCTGCAGAATTTCGATGCTTCGGCCTTTGCCAGAGCGCTCACCGGAGCCGATGAAGAACCTCGCCAAACCATGGGCTCGTTTCGTTTTTGAATCTGGAACAAAACCTCACAAGGGCCTAAGGTGCCATTATGCATCCGCTTCTGAAATTGGCGCTCGATCTCGGGCCGCTGCTAGTTTTTTTTGCCGCGAACGCGATGTTCGGCATCTTCAATGCGACCGCGATCTTCATGGGCACGATGCTGCTCGTCATCGCCATTGGGATTGCGATCGAGCGCAAAGTATCGCCGATGCCGTTGATTACGGCAGTGCTTGTTCTGGTTTTCGGTGGGTTAACCATCTGGTTGTCCAACGATGTTTTCATCAAGATCAAGCCGACGATCCTGTACGTCATGTTTGCCGGCGTGCTGCTGGGCGGGCTCGCTTTCAGCCGGCTTTTCATCAAATTGATGCTGGGACAGACATTGCGCCTTCCCGAAGACGCTTGGCGCACATTGACGTGGCGCTGGGCGCTTTTTTTCATTCTGCTCGCCGTACTTAATGAAATTGTGTGGCGAAATGTCTCGACCAACACATGGGTTGCATTCAAAGTATGGGGGGTCTTCCCTTTAACGCTGCTTTTCGCTATGGCACAGGCGCCTTTTATTGCACGCCACCAGATCGAAACGGACGAAACGCCCGCCGCATCGCGGTAAGGTGCTGAACAAGTTTCCTAAAAAAACAAACGCCAATGCTTGCGCTTGGCCTGACCGTTCGCGTGCACCATCCGTGGGCATCTGCCGTTTCCCTCAGAGAGACAAGTGACGCTCTCGTGCATCATTCGTGCAAAAACATCCAAAGATCGCTTGCGTCCGCGATGAGTTGCGCTAAGGTTGCCGCGCTGTACCGACGGGTACGGATGAATTTCGTTTTAAATCCGAATTGCACCGGGGGTTGGGATGGCTTCGAAGGGTCCACGAAAGGCCAATGGCGGCTTTGACCTTTCACAAGCGCCTTCGCATCTTCTGCGCAGATGTGTGCAGTATGCGAATGATCTGTTCTCGCGCGAGCCGGGTTCAAGCGATCTGACCAAGCAACAATACACGGTTCTTGCCGCCGTCGAGCAGAACGAAGGCATGAGTCAGACGGATCTCGTTTCGATTACCGGCATCGATCGTTCCACGCTTGCGGAAATGATCCGCCGGATGATTGAAAAGGGATTGTTGGATCGTGAGCGTACGGAAACCGATCAGCGCGCCAATTCGGTTCGGATCGCGGCTTCGGGGAAAAAGGCGTTGCGCAGTGCGCGGAC
>DATARE010000248.1:0-12279 GCA_036264295.1 Micropepsaceae bacterium
TTTCCATTGCTGGATGTCGATCCGTGGCGGAATGCCCGCAAGATGGTAGCGCACAAAAAATGCATCGTTTGGGGTAATCGGCGTGTCGAAATAGGACGTCGGCGCTTCATAATTTGGCGGCGAGGCGGTGAGCTTGATCAAAGGACGTTTGCCGGGGAGTGCTTCGAGTGTGGCGGTGTCATAGGCGCCCAGAGGCAAACCGGTGGTCAGTGGGGCTTTCTCTGCCGCAAGTGCCTCGCCCCGGAGTATCGTCGGACCGGCAAGCGTGCCGGCCAGACCCTGCAAAAACATTCTGCGCCGCACTTTCCCTCCGCCAATCTGAGTACCCGACGGATTGTGAAATAGCAGGCCGGGCTCTGCAAGGGCGATCTCACGCTTCACGCTTTCATGAAGGCCGTTCTGGAGCTAAGAGCCCAATTCCTGTAGGAACCCTTATGTCTTCGCACCCATCATGGCTTGCGACCGCATTGGAGCATCAACGCGCGGGACGTCTTTCCGAGGCCGAGCGGCTGTACAATGAGGCTGTGCAAGCCAATAGCGCGCAAGCCGATGCACTGCACCTTTTGGGCTTGATTGCCGCGAGCCGCAATGAATTCGGCGCAGCGGAGCATCTTATCGGCCAGGCGATTTCGGTGAAACCCGAGCGTGGAGATTTTCATGCCAGCCTGGGCAATCTATTCTTCGCGCGCCAGATGATCGAGGAAATGACTCGCTTCTATCGGCAGGCATTGCTGCTCACCTATTTCAGCGCGATCCCCGCGCCGTTTTCGGAGATTATCGCGCATGCGGGCAGCGATTCGGCCAGCAGCGATTTTTCCGCGCAGCCGGAGCAATACAAATCGCAATATCTCCAGGATGTGCTGTTAGACCGTTGGCTGTTCGCCGGGCTGACGGCGGGAACGTTCGTGGATGTCGGGGCCCATGACGGCGTTACGTTCAGCAATTCTTATTTCTTTGAGACTGTGCGCAATTGGCAGGGCGTTGCCATCGAGCCCAATCCGTCAGCCTTCGCGAAAGCCGCCGCCGTTCGCAAGTGCACCGTCCTCAATTGCGGTGTTTCGGACCAGGCCGGCACATTGCCGTTCTTGAAAATATCGGGCTACCCCGAGATGCTGTCGGGTCTGGTCGACAGATACCACCCGGAACACAGACAACGTATCGAGGAAGAGCTGCGGCGCTTTGGCGGCGCTTCAGAGGTCATTCCCGTTGAAACGTGCAGGTTGAACGATATTGCAGTGCAATGTGGACTTAAGCAGATCCATTATCTCAGCATCGACACGGAAGGAAGCGAACTCCTCATCCTGCAATCGATCGATTTCCAGCAGCTCCTCGTGCATGCCATAACGGTGGAATACAATTTTGAATCTGTGAAAGCGCAAATGATCGCGCTCATGCAGGAGCGGGGCTTCGACTGTGTTCAGACGCTCGGTCATGATCTCGTTTTCCTAAACCGGGGGAGTCCTTTTCATGCCCGCTTTCGCCGGTTAAGACAGGAACGAAAACTCCACGCATGAATGATTGGTCTGACGTTGGAACTGTCTTACATTCCCGTCAGAGACATGATTGGTCAGGGACATGACGGTACAGAACGGCACTTTTTCGACATCGGACGGTTGCACGATTTCTTATACGCTTCAGGGGGCGCGCGGGAAAAACGCACCGAGACTTGCACTCATTCATTCCCTTGCTCTGGACCGCAGCGTGTGGAATGGGGTTGTCGAGCGGCTAGGGGCTAAAGCCGAGATTCTTACCTATGATGCCCGCGGACATGGGCGGTCCGCACGGCCGCATATGCCCTACAGCGCCGATTTGTTCGGGCGAGACCTTGCCGAGCTGATGGACCATATCGGCTGGGACTCCGCGACTGTGGCGGGCTGTTCCATGGGGGGGTGCGTGGCACAGGCGTTTGCCGGGCAATTCCCGAGGCGGGCCAACGGCCTCGTGCTGATCGATACCACCGCCTACTATGGCCCGGACGCACCCAAGCAGTTTCGTGATAGGGCCGCCGCAGCCAAAGCAAAGGGTATGCAGGGGCTCATCGATTTTCAGATTACGCGCTGGTTTTCGGATGGATTTGCGCCGGCTCATCCGGATCGGGTGAAGCAGGCAACGAATGTATTCCTCGCCAACGATTTCGAATGCTACGCCTCCACCTGCGCACTTTTGGGCGATGCAGATCTACGCCCTTATCTGCCGTCATTCAAAATGCCCGTGGCCGTGGTGGTGGGCGAAGAGGATTATGCGACGCCCGTCGCAATGGCGAAGGCGCTGCATGATGCGATTCCACAATCCAGTTTGCGCATCATCAAAGGGGGCAGGCACCTCACGCCTATCGAATGTCCCGATGAAATTGCCGGCGAAATCGCCAATCTCCTGGGACGTATTTGATGTCGGCACCTCTTGCACCGGCGGAAAACCGCGTGCGGGATCCGGATGCCGGTGCAAGTGCGGCCGAAAAGGCCGCTGAGCTGATCGCTCGAATTGAGTCGGTGCCTTTTTCGCGATGGCACATCCGGCCGCGTGTCATCATGGGAAGCGCAACTTTTTTCGATGCTTTCACGGCGCTCTCGCTTGCATCCGCCACACCGGTGTTGGTGCGGGAATGGGGTTTGACCCCGGTGCAAGTCGGCAATCTTATTGCCGCGTCTTATATCGGTCAGTTTGCGGGCGCCCTGATATTTGGCTGGCTGGGAGAAAAGTTCGGCCGGGTGATCAGCGCGACCTATGCCGCGCTGATCATGGCCATCGTCAGTCTCGCCTGTGCTTTCACCGGCAATTTTGCCCAGATGTTCGTGTGCCGTTTGATCCAGGGTATCGGGGTGGGCGGCGAAATGCCGGTCGCTGCGTCTTATATCAATGAGCTCAGCCGCGCGCACGGACGCGGCCGCTTCTTCATGCTGTACGAGCTCATCTTCCCGATTGGTCTTCTCGCAGCCGCGGTTCTCGGTGCGCGCTTGGTGCCGATCTATGGCTGGAATGTGCTTTTTCTCCTGGGCACCGTGCCGGGATTGATCATTGCTTATCTCGTGTCGAAGCTCCCGGAGTCGCCGCGCTGGCTGATCCGCAAGGGCCGCTTCGCCGAAGCAGAAACGATTATCCGCAGTCTGGAAGCCAGCACGCCCAACCGAAATCCGGTTCAGCCCCATGTCATGTCGGCTGCCGCATTCGCACAGAAGAGCCGATGGAGCGAGTTGTTCTCGCCGATTTATCGTCACCGCACGCTGGTCGTATGGACAATTTGGGCAACCACCTACGGTGTGACCAATGGTTTGAACAATTGGATGCCGACGCTCTACAACACTGTCTATCATTTGCCGCTTCAGGCTTCGCTGAATTTCGCGCTCCTGACCAACACGGCTCAGATTCTCGTTCTCCTGGTTTGCATCTTTGTCATCGACCGGATTGGCCGTAAAATCTGGATGGTTGCATGTTTTCTGATCGGCGCGGCGTTTCTGGCCCCCTTGGGCCTGTTTGGCGCCGGCGATGTCAACCGGGTGATTCTGTTCGTGACGCTGAGTTATGGCGTGATGAGCACGATCAACACGGTCCTTTATCTTTATACCCCGGAAATCTATCCGACCCGTATGCGCGTTATCGGAACGGCGGCGGGGACCTGTTGGCTTCGGCTGGCGTCGGCAGCGGGGCCATCGATTTTCGGTTTGATGATGGTGACGCACGGTCTTCCGGCCGTGTTCTTACTGTTCACTGCGGTCGCTTTGATCGGGGCAGTTGCCGCAACGCAGATGATCGAAACGCGCAACCGCCGCCTGGAAGACATCGCGCCGTAATCTCAGAAGTCGGCCCGTTTGGCTTCCGGCAACGGTGACACATCGAAGCCGAAATAGTTCGTATTGTTGTCGGCGCAGGGCGATTCATCCCATGGCCCTTGAAATTCCAAATGATACACCTGCCGCGCCGACCATTTGGTGGTGAACGCCCCAGGGTCGTCGACCATCACCGCTACACTCAGCGTCCGCCCATCGCGGCCCAGCGTAAAACGTTCCACCACGTGGAGCGCCTCGGTGTGAGGGGTCAGATAATTATCGACGAAGGTCTTATCGGAAATGCCGATCGTATCGACAACCAGCGTATCGCCGCCTTCGTAGTGGCCTACCGATTCGCCGTACCAGGAGGGCTTGGGATTTTTTGTGTGCGGGACATTCAGATAGACGTGCCGCACCTGCGCATCGCCTTCATTGACGATCAGCACGTCCTTGACGCCTTGAACGAAATAAACCGGGCGTACTCTGGTATAAACTTCAAAGGCTGGCACGCCTGCCGGCCAGCAGCGTTCGCGCGGATTGAACGGCACCCGGCCCGATAGCGCCCGCTCATTGGCCTTTTGCAGAGCCTCTTTTACCCATGGCTTCAAAATTGGATTGGAAAGATCGGCAACCCGGTAGGTCGGCTGCACCCCGCTTTGGTTGCTGTGATAGGGGTGCCGGGGATCGGAAAACACCGGTCCGGGGCCCGAGACCGGCGGCAGAAAATCATCACCGTCTTCGAACCAGCCATAGCCGGCCGCTGCGAAATTGGGGATTCCATCGGCGCGCGGCTTCAGTGTCCCGATGGCCGCCAACGGAAAACCTGCGCCTTTCTCGAGTGCTATTGCAGGCGGAATGAAAAATGCAGCGGCAAAGAAAGTCGCCGCCGCGTGCCGCCACAATCCCGGCATGATAACTCCCAATGCAAAAAGTCCGTCTGCTTGTCTCACAACCGGGCTGAAATCAGAAGTCCGGTTTGTCGGCCTTCGGAATTCCATAATCGAAGAAACCGCTATTGTTCTCGGCGCAGGCTTGTTCGTAGATCGGGCCCTGCTGAACGCGCCGATAGCGCTGGATGGCACTCCATGGCTGGTTGAAGGTGTCGGGATCATCCACGGTTATATCGGCTTCCAAAATCTTGCCATCCTCGACAAGCCGGTAACGTTCCACCACGTGCAGCTTTTCGGTGTGTGGCGTGCGGTAATTGTCGACATAGGTTTTCGCGTTCATCCCAATCGTGTCAACGATCAGCCTATCGCCTTCATAATGCCCGACCGATTCTCCGTACCAGGACGGCTTCGGGTTCGGCGAGTGCGGCACATTCATGTAGATGTGCCGTGCTTCCTGATTGCCCGCATACACCATCAAAATCTCTTTCGGCGATTGGATGAAATAAATCGGCTCGACAATATAGGAGGAAAAACCCGGCACGCCGGCTGGCATACAACTCGAACGCGCCGTAAATGCAATCTTGCCAGCGAGCACTTCGGCATTGTCCTTTTTCATGCGCTCGACAGCCCAGGGCTTCAGATTGGGATTGCTTGTGTTGCCGATACGAAACGTTGGCTGTGTGTTCCTGCCGTTCGGGACATAGGGGTGCGCAGGATCAGGCTGGGTTGGCCCCAGTCCCGTTGGCGGGGACGCCAGATCGTTGTTCATGGCGATCCAGGAAACGCCGTTCAACTGAAAATCCGGTTGCGCGGTGCCGTCGGCGGCGTGAACCGGCCAGAGTACAGCCGATGTCAGAAAAAGAGCGGCGGCAAAAGCGAAGCTGCGCATGGGTGTCACTCCTTTCTTCATATTAGCGCTTCGCGCAAACGAAGCTGGAAGCCAAACTCGGGTCAGCTTTGCCATCAAAATGCGGATGGCGATCCTTCTCAAAAGTCGGACTTTGTCGCCGTCGGAACGGGGTCCATGTCGTAGCTGAGGAAATTGGTGGGGTTTTCGGCGCAGCTCGCCTCCGCCATCGGTCCCATCACCACGCGCCGGTAACGCTGTACGGCGTGCCACGGCATGGTGAAGGCACCGGGGTCTTCCACCGTGACATCCACGGTCAGGCCTTTTGCATCGGGATTGATGCGGAAACGCTCTACGACATGAAGCTGTGTCGTATGCGGCGTGCGAAAATTGTCGACATAGGTTTTGTCGTTCAGGCCGATCGTATCCACAACAAGCGTATCGTTGCCTTCGTAATGGCCAATGGATTCGCCAAACCAGGACGGCTTCAAATTCGCCGAATGCTTGCCGGTGAGATAAACGCGGCGAACCTCGTGGTTCGGCGGCCAGATCAACACCACCTCTTTGGGCGTCTGAATAAAATAGACCGGCTGTGCGGGATGCAGCAGGTAGGCCGGAACGCCGAGCGGAATACAGCTGACCTGTGGACTGAAACCGCCACCGCCGGCAGCGATTTTGTCGTTCACCTTTTTCAGCGCGTCCCGCGTCCAGGGCTGCAGGATGGGATTGCTCAAATCGGCCACGCGGAAACTCGGCTGCACGCCCGTATTGTTGCCGCCATGCTCGTGCCCCGGAACATCGCGCACGGGGCCCGGACCGTTTGCCGGTTGAAGGAAATCGGCACCCATTGCCTGCCAGCCACCGTCCATGAAGGCAAAGGGCGGCACGGTGCTTCCTTGATCGGCGGCCATACCCGCCCCCGCGCACAAAAGCGCCACCGCCAAAACGCCCAATCGCACGCTTGCGTATTTTGCCATCACGGTCCCTCCCTCGTTCGGCAATAAAGCTTTTATCAAAAATCCGGTTTTGCAGCCTGTGGGATCGCCGCATCTCCTCCGGCGTAATATTCATGGAAGTTCTCGGCGCAGACCATTTCCCACAGCTCGCCTAGCGCGCGTTGATACGTGACCAGGGCCGTCCACGGTGTGGTGAACACCACCGGGTCTTCCACCGTGAGTTCGATCTGCAATCCTTTGCCCTTGTAATCGGGGTCCAGCACGATTCCGTTGGGGTTCGGCCGTGGGCGCAGGCGATATTGGCGATCATGGCGGACAGCGGCTTCGCGTGCCGCTGCCTGATCGATCAAGCGGTAGCGCTCCACGACGTGCAGTTGCTCGCTGTGCGGTGTGCCGTACCAATCGAGGGTCGAGATGGGGCTGACTTTAATTCCGACCGTATCGATCACCAGCGTGTCGCCTTCATAATGGCCGACGGAATCGCCCTGCCAGGATGGTGTGATGTGCGCGGGGTGTGCCACATTCATACGGATATGGCGCACCTTGTTGTCGTGCGAATAAAGAAGCGTCACTTCGTTCTTCTGCTGCAGCATCTCGAAGGCGAACTGTACCGCGAAAATATAAGGCGTCGGCTCTGGCCGGCATTGATTGTGGGGATCGGGTACCACGGTCCCATTGAGAGCGAGTTCGGCGCGCTTCTTTACGATAGCTGCCGCCTGAGGCTTCAGGATCGGGTTGGTGTAGTCTCCCGCGGTCCTGTTCATATCCATGGTGCCATCGGCCTGCCGGCTCATGTTCACGACCGGTCCAGGCCCTGAAAGGGGCAATTCCAGATTCAGGGAATCGCGTCCCCACAGACCGGAGAAATCTGGAATTGCGGATGCGCGCTCTTCCGTGTGGCCGGGCCACACAAACATGGATGCATAAACGGCGGCGACGATCAAAGCTCTGGGTTTGGCAGGCGGGATGATTCCGAACATCGTTTTCGCTCCCTCAGGACCAATCCCGGACCGTATCAGAAGTCAGGCTTTTCCGCCGTAGGTGCGCCGACCCAACCGGGCAAATTGAAGATGTTGTCGTTGTTCTCCGAACAATTCTGTTCGATGAAGGGGCGATTGGGCACCTTCGAATAATGCTGCATCGCCTGCCAGGGTTGGTTGAATGTGCCGGGGTCGTCGATCAGCAGATTGACCTCAAGCTGTTTGCCGCCGTCGATCAGATGGTAGCGCTCCACCACGTGAAGCTGCTCCGTATGCGGCGTGTGGTAATTATCGATCACCGCTTTGGGCGAAAGTCCGATCGTATCGACGACAAGAGTGTCGCCTTCGTAGTGACCTACGGATTCCCCATACCAAGTGGGCTTGGGATTTTTCGTGTGCGGGACGTTCATGTAGATGTGACGCACTTCTCGATTGCCGGAATAGATCAACAGCACTTCCTTCGGCGACTGAACCACATAGACAGCCTCGATTACGAACAGCGAAAAACCCGGAACGCCGCCCGGCAGGCAGCTCCAGCGCGGGGTGGTTCCAAGCTCGCCTGCGAAGACCTTGTCGTTATATTTTTTCAGTTCCGCGATCGCCCATGGCTTCAGATTGGGATTGTTGAGATCCGCAACCCGGTAGGTTGCCGGACCCGGCTCGTCATTGCGGCGGAATGGATATTTCGAATCGTACGCGACAGGCTTAGGCCCGGGGCCCGGAACCGGCGTAAAATCCGAATTGATCGCCACCCATCCATCGGCAAAAGAGGAGAAATTCGGGATTGCGGATTGCTGTCCGGTTGAATCGGCGGCGAGCGCGATCCCGGTCGCGAGGAAGGAAATTGCACCCAGTCCCGCCAACAGACGCAGCCGCTTCAGATCGAATACACTTCTAACCACTCTTGCACTCCCCAAAAATTGCTTGGATTGGTCTCGGCGCTGCTCGCTATCGATAATAAGGCCAGGCTCGACGCCGCGGTAGCGCTGAATTGCGTCCCAGTCCAGCATCAGCTGGTTAAAACGCCGGATGGTCGTCTTCCGGTAACGGATCCAGGTCCTGGTTGAAATAGTCGAAATTGCCCTCGGCGCAGGTCGATTCACCCATCGGGCCAACCTCCACCCGCCGATAAATCTGCTGCGCGGTCCAGGGCATGGTGAACGCGCCGGGGTCTTCGACAGTGACGCTGACCTCGATGCGCGTTTCGGCATTTGCAAGCTTGAACCGCTCGACGACATGCAGACCATCGGTGTGCGGCGTGCGATAATTGTCGACGAAGGTTTTGGTGTTAAGCCCAATGGTGTCAACAACCAGCGTATCGCCGTTTTCATAATGGCCGATTGATTCCCCGAACCAAGAAGGTTTCGGATGCGCGGAATGGTGGTCGGTCAGAAAAACGTGGCGGACCATTTGATCGGATTGCCAGATCAGGAGCACTTCTTTCGGTGTCTGAATGATGAACACGGGCTGTGCCGGATAGAGCAGGAAGCCAGGCACGCCGAGCGGCCAGCACCGCACTTGCGGCGGAAACGCCGCTTTACCGGACAACACGCGGTCATTGACCTTCTTCAGTGCGTCTTTGACCCAAGGCTGCAGGATCGGATTGTCGAGATCGGCGACTCGCAGCGTCGGTTGCTGTCCGCGCCGGCCATTCAGGACGTAAGGATGCGCGGGATCGGGCGTCACCGGGTGCGGCCCGGTTGGCAACGAGATGAATTCCGTGCCCGCGGAAAGCCAGCCGACCGTTTCATCGGATGAGAAATTGGGGACTGCATTCGGGGCAGCGGATTTTGCCACCGTCGCGCCTGCGCAGAGCAGAGCCGCCAAAACAATTATGCGGCGCGACGCGGTTTTCATGAAATCGTGCATCGCACCCCTCTCGAAAAGTCGAACGCTGTGTTCTCAAAAATCCGCTTTGGTCGCGGTTGGAATTGGTTCGACATCGAAATCGAAAAATCCCGGTCCGCTTTCGGCACAGGATGATTCTGTCATCGGGCCCTGCGCTACGCGACGCCAGGTCTGGATCACCTTGATTGGCTGTCTGAACGTCGCCGGGTCGTCCACCACAATGTCTGCTTGGAGGTTCTTGCCGTCATTGGTCAGGTGAAAGCGTTCGACAACATGCAGCTTTTCCGAATGCGGTGTGCGGTAGTTGTCCACATAGGTTTGCGTATTCTGTCCGATCGTATCGACAACCAGTGTGTCGCCCTCGTAATGCCCCACTGATTCTCCGTACCAGGATGGTTTCGGATTGGCAGAATGCGGTACGTCGAGATAAATGTGCCGGATCTGATGATCCATCTGCCACATCATCACCACTTCCTTGGGTGCCTGGATGAAATAAACCGGCTGGGCTTGATTAAGGTCATAGGTCGGAACGCCGGTTGGCCAGCAGCGTGCCTCGCGCGAAAACACGGCCTTGCCACGCAAAACCTCGTCATTGGTCTTCTTCAGGCCGGCCTTGGCAAAGTCGGTAAGGTTGGGGTTGTTGAGGTCGGCAAACCGGAAGCTTGATTGCTTGCCGCCGCCATTGCCCACATGGGGATGGGCGTCGTCATTGGTCACCATCTGCGGAGCGCCCGGAACCTGTTTGAAATCGGTACCCATGGCGAGCCAGCCCATGGTCATGCCTGAGAAATCCGGAATTGCAGCGCCGGTTGTCGTCGCCGCATTTCCCGAAGGTCCGCAAAGCAATGTGAGAAGGCCCGCGGCAATTATCGTTTGAGGCTTGCCCATGTGAGACTCCGATCAAAAATCCGGCTTCAGGGAAATTGGGATAGGTTCGGCGCTTTGTCCAAACGGATTGACCATTTCCCCGTCTGCGCAGCGCGATTCGATGACGGTACCTTCGACCTTCCGCCAGCGGTGCACGAGATGCCAAGGCTGCTTCAAAGCAATCGGGTCTTCGATGGTCACGTCCGCCTGCAAACCCTTGCCTCCATCCGTCAGATGGAAGCGTTCCACCACATGCAGCCTGTCGGAATGCGGGGTGCGATAATTGTCGATGAAGGTCTGTGTGTTCTGGCCGATTGTGTCGACGACCAGCGTGTCGCCCTCCCAATGTCCCACCGATTCTCCATACCAGGACGGTTTCGGTCTGGCGGAATGAGGCACGTCCATGTAAATGTGACGGACCTGCTGGTCCATCTGCCAGAGCATCGTGATCTTCTTGGGTTCGTGAAGGAAAAATGTGGGCTGAGCCGGATTCAACAAATAGACTGGTGTGCCTGTCATCCAGCAGCGGGACTCGCGCGCGTACATCGCAAAGCCCGACAGCACCAGGTCATTCGCCTTCTTGAGCTCAGCTTTCGCGAAATCCGTGAGGTTCGGATTGCTCAAGTCGGCGACCCTGAAAGTCGGCTGCTCGCTCGAACCGTTGGGCACATACCGGTGCGCGGGATCATAGGTTACCGGTGGCGGCGCGCCCGGAACAGGTTCCCAGTCCGTGCCAATGGAAACCCACCCTGCGCCGCCTGCTGCGAAGTCTGGATGGGCCGCCGGCGCAGCTTGCACCATCGCGGTTGCGAGCGCCGAAGCAAGGACCAGCGTCCCCGCTGCGGCGCTCGTGCTCACGCATTTCCTTGCGGTACTCGACGCAAATCCGGACATTGGCTCCTCCCAAAGCAGATGTCCCGGTTCAGCGGCCGATTAGAAGTCGGCTTTGGTCGCCTCCGGCATTGGAAACAGTTTTTGATGGAAGAATAGGCTGTCGTTGTTGTTCTCGGCGCACACCGTTTCCAGCAGCGGATTCCTCACCTTGTGCCAGGTCTGCATCATATGCAGAGGCTCATTGAAGGTGTCCGGATCCTCCACCATGACGACTGCACTCAGCTTCTTGCCATCCGGTGAGATGGTGAAGCGTTCGACCACATGCTCCTTGGTTGTGTGCGGTGTGCGGAAATTGTCGATGTAATTGTTCTTGGTCGCGAGCCCGATCGTATCGACGACCAGCGTGTTATTGCCTTCGTAATGGCCGATGGATTCGCCAAACGATTGTGGCTTGGGACTGGGTGTGTGCTTATCGGTGAGATAGATGCGGCGGACCATGTGGTCGCGCTGCCAGATCATCCAAACCTCCTTGGGCGTTTGAATGAAATAGAAGGGCTCGGCGGGATAGAGCAATTGCCCCGGAACGCCGCCGGGCCAGCATCGCGCTTGGGCGGCAAATGGAACATCGAGTTTTTTGGAAAGCGCTTCCTCATTCGAATCGGCCATGACTTTGGCGGCCCACGGTTTCAGCACCGGGTCCTTGGCGTCTCCAATGCGCAAAGTCGGCTGGCGGCCAAGCCGGATCGCGTCCACATTGCCAAGAAACGGGTGATCGGGATCATTCTTGATCCGGCCGTGACCGGGAGTACCCGGAGGCGGATCCATCCAATCCGCGCCGTCCGACAGCCAGGCAAATTGGGTCGATGCGAGGTTGGGCAGCCCGTCTTTGGAGACCGTATAATCCAAATCCGCCGGCTGCGCGCGGTCGACCAATTCTGCCTCGCCACGCTGGGGTGCAGGTGCAGAGGACGCCGGCGACAATGCCAGCAGGGCGAGACTCACGCCCGCGAGCGCGCTAGCGGCGACAGCCGAAACCAAACGATGGGAATTGAGCATTCTATTCTCCTAAAGGGATTGGGTGTCAGAAGTCCGGTGTCTTGGCTTCCGGCATCGGAAACAGGTTCTGATGAAAGAAGTCCTCATTGTTTTCCGCGCACACGGTTTCGCCCATTGGAGCGTCCACCTTGAACCATTTCTGCTGCATCGTGAGTGGCCCGTTGAACGTATCGGGGTCTTCCACTGTCGCGATGGCAGTTAGGGTCTTGCCGTCGGGGCTTATGGTGAAGCGCTCGA
>DATARE010000251.1:0-2580 GCA_036264295.1 Micropepsaceae bacterium
TGCGTCAGTCCAAGACCAATGACGATTTCTTCGATAGCATGAACACGTAAGCAACTAAACGCGGGTCGTTGCTTTACGACGCTCAACATCGTCAAGCATTGCTTGCAGCGCTTCCGTCACCAATTGCGTAGGACCGTAGCCCGTCCATTCACGCAACTCGGCGAGTTGTTTTGCGGGAACGCGAACGGTGATGCGGCGATATCCCTTTCTCATATGTTGAGAATAAGACAACCGTCCTTCACCATTCAATGCTGGTGCTCGCCAGCCTTGTCGGCGATGTAGTCCATCAGCGCCAGAAGCACGCCCGAGCCCACGAACGTCAGATGGATGACGATGAAGAAGATGATGTTCTCGCGCGAGTACGAGCCGATCGACATGAAGACCTTCAAAAGCTGGATCGCGGAAATCGCGACAATGGAGGCGAGCAGCTTCAGCTTCATGGCCGAAAAATCGATGGTGCCCATCCAAGCGGGGCGGTCCGGGTGGCCGGCAACATCCATCTTGGACACGAAGTTCTCATAACCGGCGAAGATCACCATCAGGATCAGATTGCCGGCGAGAGACAAATCGATCAGCGTCAGCACCCAAAGAATGACGCTGGCTTCGTCCAGTGTTGCCAGCGCCGGCAATTCGCTGACGATGTCGTGCACGAAAACCACCAACAGCACGATCAGCGCAAGGACCAACCCGACATAGAAGGGAGCCATAAGCCAGCGGCTCGCGAACAGGCCCTTTTCGAGAACGCGTTCGATCGCGCGCATTTTCACCATCTGTGAGCCTTAGGATGTCCGCCCGGCATCCAGCCGCCCGGTGAGGGCGATCTTCCAGCCGGAGACGAAAAAGAATGCGGCCATTGCGGCGCCGATCACCAGATCGGGAATATTCGAGCTCGTGGCGGCCACCAACAGCGCTGCGGCGATCACCGCAATATTGCCGACGGCGTCGGTATGGGAGAGGCGCCAGAGCGCTGCAAAGCCGCTGAGCATCCGGCGCTGTCCCAGCACAATGGCGCCCACCGTAAGATGGGCGCCGAGCGCCATGAGCCCGATAACAACCATTGCGAAAGGATGCGGCACACTGCCAAGAAAGAAGCGCCGGACCGCAATCGCGCACACCAGTGCACCCAACAGCGCCATGACCAAACCCTGAAGCTGCACCGTCCACCGCTGCCGCGTGAAGGTGCCGGCTGTGGTCCACAGGGAAAAACCCGCACTGATGGAATGCTGCACGAAGGACAGCGCATCGGCGGCCATTGCCGTGGAGCCCGCCGGAACCGCGACCATGCTTTCGACAAAACCCATTACGCCGGTAATCAGCGCGATCAGGGCGAGCGCGATACGTTCGTTCTCCAGCATGTCAGAGCTTGCCCTCGAACGCTGTCACAGGCGTGCGTTTGGGTGACAGCCTTAAGGCCATTACGGCAGCAACACGGTTGCGCCGGTCGTCGCCCGCGAATGCAGCGCGATATGCGCAGCGGCCGCATCGGCGAGGCGGAAGCGTTGATTGATGGCGATTTTCACAGCCCCCGAAGCGATTGCCGCGAAAAGATCGTCTGCCGTCTCCTTCAGCTCCTCGGCATTGCGGGCGTAATGGGCAAGCGTCGGGCGCGTAAGGTAATAGGAGCCCTTGATCAGGTTCAGTGGTTCGAAGGCCGGAACCGCGCCCGAGGAATTGCCGAAATAGACCAGCATCCCGCGCAGCGAGAGACAATCCATGGAGCCGTTGAACGTGTCTTTACCCACGGAATCATAGACCACCGGCACACCAGCCCCTTTGGTGATCTCCTTCACGCGCGCCACCCAATCCTCCTTGCGGGTGTTCAGAACATGGGCACAGCCATTGGCCTTTGCGAGCGCCATCTTTTCGTCCGAGCCGACGGTTCCGATGACGGTCACACCCAAATGCTTCGCCCATTGGCAGCCAATGAGGCCTACGCCGCCAGCGGCGGAATGGAACACGATGGTCTGGCCGGCTTTCACCGGGTAGGTCGCTTTGAGCAGATAGCGGGCGGTCAGCCCCTTCAGCAGGGCCGCAGCGGCGGTTTCGTCGGAAATTTCCGGCGGCAATTTAACCGCCATCCATCCGGGAATATTCGCGGCTTCCGCATAGGAACCCCGGATCATGCAATAGGCCACGCGGTCCCCAAGCTTCACATTGCGCACATCCGCGCCCACCGCATCCACCACACCGGCCGCTTCGGAGCCGAGCACGGCAGGAAGCGGCAATGTGTAAAGACCCTCGCGGTGATAGGTGTCGATGAAATTGACGCCTATCGCCGTATGCCGCACGCGAACCTGATCGGCGGCGGGCGGCGGCAGATCCATATCTTCATATTGGAGGACCTCCGGACCGCCGGTCTTGTGGATGCGGATGGCTTTCACGGCGTCTATCCGAGATGCTGGCGGAAGAACGTGTCGGTGCGCGTATTGGCAAGATCGGCGCAGGCCTTGTCATAGTGCTGGCCGCCTTCGCGGGCGAAGGCATGATCCATCTCCGGATAGACATAGATGGTGACCAGCGAATTGGCTTTCAGCGTATCGATGACTTGCTTGCGGGCTTCCGGCGGGGAATAGGCGTCCT
>DATARE010000302.1:0-5013 GCA_036264295.1 Micropepsaceae bacterium
AGCCAGGAAATCACCGGAAGCGCACGCTTCTGATAAGCCTGAACAGCGATGCCGAGGCCGTCCCAATTTTTCAGGGCCTCTTCGTCGCCCAAGGCCTCGAACACATCGAGCGTAAGATCGAGACGTTCGGCTTCTTCCGCATCGATGGTGATCGCAAGATTCGCTTCGCGTGCTTCGGCGCAGAGCCGCGCCAGGGGCGGAATCAAATCGAGCAGGACGTCATGGTCTTTGGTGTATTCGAAACGCGGATGAAGCGCGGTCAGCTTCACCGATATGCCAGGGCGTTCGAACAAGGGAGCGGAACGCTGCGGCCAGGCGGCGCGAATGGCCCGGATAGCGCCGCGGTAGCGTTCGAGATAGCCCGCCGCATCGTTGCGCGTGACCGCCGCCTCTCCCAGCATGTCGAAAGAAAACCGGTAGCCCCGCTCGGCATAGGGCCGCGCTTCTTTCAGCGCTTCGTCCATGTTCCGTCCGAGCACGAAATGGCGGCCCAAGAGCCGCACCGCGCTTGCCACCGCCTGGCGGATGACCGGTTCGCCCAGCCGTGCCGCGATGCGCCGCCAAATGGCATCGAAATCCCAGCGGGACGTGTCCGCCACATCGACGACATGCCCCGACAGCATCAGCGCCCAGGTGGAAGCATTCACGAACAGCGAGTGCGAGTGGCCAAGATGCCGTTCCCAGGAACGGCCGGCGATCTTGTCGCGGATGAGACGGTCCTGCGTCTCGGCATCAGGCACACGCAGCAGCGCCTCGGCAAGGCACATCAGCACCACGCCCTCTTCGCTGGATAGCGCATATTCCTGGGTGAAAGCATCCACGCCGCTGCGGCGCTCGCGTCCCGTGCGCAACTGCGAGACAAGATCGCGTGCCAGCACGCCGGTGGCGGCCTCTTCCGCCGGGCTCATCTTTGCCTTGGCGATCAGACTTTCGAGAAGCGAGTCCTCGTCGGCGAGATAGGCTGCCGAAATTGGCTGACGAAGGTTTTCCATAGGCGCATCCAATTCTAGGCTTGCCCCAAGAATCGAGGATAGCGCAAGCCCGGGTCCGCGCGTAATCTGGATTCATGAACGCTTCCAAACGCATAGAAACCGCGTCGAACGTGGTCGAACTCAGGCTGCGCGTACGCCTGTGGCGCAACAAGGGCGCACGCATTGCCTTGGTTCCGACAATGGGCGCGCTGCACGATGGCCACATGGCGCTGGTGCGTGAGGCCAAAACGCGCGCCGACCGGGTGGTGGTCAGCATTTTCGTGAATCCGGCGCAATTCGCCCCGCATGAGGATTTCGTGCGCTATCCCCGCGATATGGCGAAGGACCGGAGCCTGTTGGAAACGGTGGGAGATGCCGATCTGATCTATGCGCCAAATGCGGACGTCATGTATCCGCCCGGCTTCGCCACCCGGGTCAGTGTGGATGGTCCTGCCGCCGGTTTGGAAAGCGATTTCCGGCCCCATTTCTTTTCCGGTGTGGCAACGGTCGTTACCAAGCTCCTGCTGCACTGTGCGCCGGACATCGCGATGTTCGGGGAAAAGGACTATCAGCAGTTGTTGGTGGTGAAGCGCTTGGTGAAAGATCTCGATGTGGAGACGACGATCGTCGGCGTTCCGACCTTGCGCGAAGCCGATGGCCTCGCCCTCTCCTCCCGCAATGCCTATCTGACGCCGCAACAGCGGGAGGTGGCAGCCCATTTCAACCGCGTGCTGCGTTCGGTCGCGGACGCGGCGAAATCCGACACACCGATTCCGCAGGCCGAAGCCGAAGGTGGCGCGGCCCTGTTGGGGCATGGCTTCGATCGGGTCGATTACGTCGCCATCCGCGATGCGGAGACTTTGGCCCCTTTGCGAAATTTGTCGGGCCCGGCGCGTGTGCTCGCTGCTGCGCGCATCGGCGGTGTGCGCCTGATCGACAATCTGGCGGTTTAAAGTCTTTCGAACTGAGCTGATTCACGACTCAAAAACCTACTCACCATGGCAGGACCTCATCCTGAGCCTGTCGAAGGATGACCCTGCCATCCAGCGAGCCCGCGTCTGCGGGCTTAAAGGAAATCATTGGCTCGCAGACGCTCGCCGGCTGGTTCGACGGCTCGGCGGCCGGCCATGGTGAGAGTTTTGGTCTAACCAATCCGAAAAGATTTTAAAGCAGACCCAGGTCGGTCAATTCCGCGCGCAAGGCATCGGGAATGTTCTTGTCGCGGGCCTTAAGATCGCGCGGCGCATCCGCGGCCTCGAAATAGCGCCACCCCTGGAAGGCGCGATGGGCGCGCCGCATCGTCGGCACGAGCTTGGTGTCGAGCACCAGGGCGCAATGGGGTACACCGTCACGCACGACAGGCTTCAGCGCGAGAAGCTTCTGGCGCACGGCGATTTGTCCCTTGATGACCCAATAGATCGAACCGCCGCGCAGCAATTCATCGGCCCGTTTCGGTGTCATGCGTGTGATGTGCATGATCTCGCTGGCGCCACCGCTTTTCTTCCGCTGCGCGGCGCGCTTTTTCTGCCAGTCGGCGAGATCCTCAATGCTGTCAGCGCCCACGCACAGCTTGATGAGATGCAATGTCACGATGAAACGCTACCCGAAAATAAAACGGCCGCCGCCTCCACTACGGAAAGCGGCGGCCGCGCATCACACGCTTACGGCTGGCGAGACGCCATATAGGCGACCAGGTTGACCATATCCTCGTCCGACAATTTCTCGACCACCGGCTTCATCAAAGCGACCGCATTGCCTTTGCGGACTCCCGTTTTGATGTCGTTAAGCTGACGGATCAGGTAATAGGCGCCGCGCCCGGCAAGCCGCGGCACATCGCCAATGCCCTTGAAGTCCGCGCCATGGCAGACCGAGCATTGGATCGTCTTGCCGTTGCCGCCGGTGGTGGCAAGGATTTCGCCCTTCTTGATGCTGCCTTCCGGCACATAATCCACGAAGCCAAAATGCTGGTCCCGCATTTCCGCCGCTTCGCCGTCTTCGGCGACCTCATAGATCATGTTCGGCGCGACATCGACCGTGCCGCCGCCTGCATCGAAGAAACGCATACCGCCATTGCCGACGTGATTCTTCGGCGCCGTCTTGCCTTCGACCACGCGGATCCATTTCTGCTGCGCCGGCGGCACCTTGGCGAAATAATCCGCCGCGGACTTCAACTCGTCCTCGGTGATATCCTTGGCCATCTCGATCATCACCGGTGCGCGATTGTTCATCCGGTTGCCATCGCGGAATTCATGCATCTGCTCGATGATGTAATTCGCGGTCAGGCCCGAAACGCTCGCCGATTCCGGGTGGCCATTGCCGTTCGGCAGATGGCAAAGCATGCAAGCCCGGACATGGGGTTGGCGGCCGTTCTTCACGATCGGCGGCATGGGCGCATGTTCGTTGGGGAACCAATCCGGCGGCCCGAACGCGTTGTTGATCTGCGCTGCGGTCAGCTTCATGTCCGGAGGCGCGCCCTTGGGCTGGAACGTCTTGGCCGGGTCGGGCTGCGGCAAGCCTTGCGGCGCCACAGGATAGGCCCAGCTCAGTGACGATTCCGCGGCGAAGGCTCCAGCCGGCAGCAAGGCGATGGCCGACGCAAGCAGCAGTTTTTTCATCAATTCCTCCCCATTGTTCGCAAGCCGGGACAATAGCGGCCCGTGGCCGGAACATCAATTGTTCGCAGCAGCGGCGGTTAAGGGCTTATGACCGGTCTTAAGGGGTCCGCGAAGCCATAAACGCGGCCAGCGCGATTTTATCGTCGTCGGTCAGCTTTGCGACGACCGGCTGCATCAGCGCCACCGCATTGCCGTGACGGGTGCCCTTCTGGATATCGTTCAGCTGCCGGAAAATATAGATCGCCGAGCGCCCCGCCAGGGCAGGGACATTGCCGATACCCTTGAAATCGGCCCCGTGGCAGACGGTGCATTGGATGGTCTTGCCGCCGCCGCCGGTCGTGGCGAGCTGCTCACCGGCCTTGATGCTGCCCATCGGCACATAGGCGACGAACGGAGAATGGGGATCGCGCAGCTTCGCCCGCTCCTCGTCTTGCGGCAGCTCGATGATGCGATGACCGATCGGCTCCTTGGCGCCCCCATCGGCGGCAAAGCGCATGTTGCCTTCGCCAACATAGGTCTTGGGAACGGTGTCGGTCTCGACCACTTTGGTCCAGCCAAACGGCTTGATGGAGGAGAAATAGGCAGCAACCTGTTTGATCTCCTCGTCGTTCAGCGCTTTGGCGAACCGGATCATGTTGTTGGAGCGCCCGGGCAACATGCTCGCGCGATTGCCGTTCTTGAACTCGTGCAGCTGCTCTTCGAAATAACCGGCGGCCAGGCCCGCGATATTGGCGGATTCGGGATGCCCGTATCCCATCGTCAGATGGCAAAGCGCGCAGCCATTCACATCGGGCTTCTTGCCGTGGGCGACAATATCGGGAAGCGGCGGATGCTCGTCCGGATTCCAATCCGGCGGATTGAATGCGTCGCTGATTTCCTTTTCGGTGTAGCTCTTCGTGCTGCCCGGAACGTGTTTCGGCTGACCGTTATCGGGCGGCGGCTGGAATCCGGGGGGAGCTGCCGGATAGGCCCAT
This sequence comes from Micropepsaceae bacterium, assembly GCA_036264295.1. GTDB lineage: Bacteria > Pseudomonadota > Alphaproteobacteria > Micropepsales > Micropepsaceae > CAIYRG01. Next base: position 4,561 of record DATARE010000302.1, read on the forward strand.
TCGGGAGGCGCTTCCGCCGCCATGGCGACCAATGGCGCGAGCACGAGAAGAGAAGCGGCAACCCAAGTCCTCATGAAATTCCCCCACTGTGTTGTGGGCCGCAGAATAGAAGGCGCTCCCCTCCGCGACAACGAATGGCGTCGCCGTTACCACAAAATTGAAAGACATTGGGGCGGCCGTAAGCCATTTGAAGAATGCTACGGTTCCCGCCCGAGAAGGGCTCGGGGGCATCCGGCGATGGTGGTGCGGTCGAGAAGACTCGAACTTCCACAGGTTGCCCTACTAGCACCTCAAGCTAGCGCGTCTACCGTTCCGCCACGACCGCAACATATTGAGAGGGCGGCCGGATGTAACAAACCCAGCCGCCAATGGGAAGGGCGAAAGCCTCAGGGACGCCATGGCCGGCCGTCACTCGGCAGGCTGCCGGCCTTCCGTACCTTTGAACCATGGAAG
>DATARE010000577.1:0-10585 GCA_036264295.1 Micropepsaceae bacterium
CATGCGGCTGCGCCCCTCCTATTTTCCCTTCACCGAGCCTTCGATGGAGGTTGATATCCAATGTGACCGCTCGGGCGGGCAGATCCGTTTCGGCGAGGGCAAGGATTGGCTGGAGATCGCCGGGTCCGGCATGGTGCATCCGCGCGTGCTCGAAATGTGCGGCATCGATCCCCGGCGCTATCAGGGCTACGCCTTCGGCTTCGGCATCGATCGCCTCGCCATGCTGAAATACGGCATTCCGGATTTGCGTCCGTTCTTCGAATCCGATTTGCGCTGGCTGAAGCACTATGGCTTCGCCGCCCTCGACATTCCGGCCCTGCATGAGGGCCTCAGCCGATGAGCACGCTGCAAATCCCCTCCCCCTGCAAGGGGGAGGTCGAGCCGCGCGGCGGCGAGGGTGGGGGTCAGCACCGCATTCGGTGGAACGATCCCTCCCCGGATCGCACAAATGCGATCCGACCCTCCCTTTTTAAGGGAGGGCGAGAACTATGAAATTCACGCTCTCATGGCTGAAGGAGCATCTCGACACGGGGGCCGATGCCGCAACCGTTGCGGACAAGGCCACCAATATCGGTCTTGAAGTCGAGCATGTCGAAGACAAGGCCGTCGCGCTTGCGGCCTTTACGGTGGCGCGGGTGGTGTCGGCCGTGCCGCATCCCAATGCCGACAAGCTGCGTCTCTGCATGGTCGATACGGGCCATGGCATCGCCCAGGTCGTGTGCGGCGCACCGAATGCGCGCGAAGGCTTGGTCGGCGTTTTCGCACCGCCCGGGACCTATATTCCGGGGAGCGATTTCACGCTCTCCATCGCCAAGATTCGCGGCGTGGAATCGCGCGGCATGTTGTGCTCCGAACGCGAGCTGCTGCTGTCCAATGAGCATGACGGCATTATCGAGCTTCCATTCGAGACGAAAATCGGAAGCTCGGCGGCCGCCGCACTTGGCCTGACCGATCCGGTGATCGATGTCGCCATCACACCCAACCGAGGCGATTGCACGAGCGTCTACGGCATCGCGCGGGATCTTGCAGCATCGGGATTGGGCGCGCTGAAATCCGGCGCCGTGATGCCCGTGCCGGGACGCTTTCCGTCGTCAATTCAAACCGGTCTCGAATTTCCACTTGGCGCGGAAGACGCCTGTCCTATTTTCGCCGGACGTTTCATTCGTGGCGTCAAGAATGGCCCGAGCCCCGAATGGGTTCAGAAGCGTCTGAAGGCGATTGGCTTGCGCCCGATTTCCGCGCTTGTCGATGTGACCAATCTCATCGCCCATGATCGCGGACGGCCGCTGCATGTGTTCGATGCCGCCAAGCTCAAAGGCCATATGCGCGCAAGGCTGGCGAAACCCGGCGAGGCGCTTCTTGCCTTGGACGGCAAGACCTACACGCTGGATGCGGAGATGACCGTCATCGCCGATGAGGTTGCGGCACGCGGTATCGCTGGCGTGATGGGTGGCGAGGACACCGGCTGCACCGAAGGCACCACCGAAGTGTTCGTGGAATCGGCGTATTTCGATCCGATCCGAACCGCGCGTACGGGGCGGAAACTTGGCATCGTGTCGGACGCGCGCTATCGCTTCGAGCGCGGCGTCGATCCCGAATTCGTCATTCCCGGTCTGGAATTGGCGACGCAACTGATCCTCGAATTTTGCGGTGGCGAGGCCTCGGAGATTGTCGTGGCCGGTGCACCGCCTCCATGGCGGCGCACGATCCCGTTCGCGCTGGCCGACGTGAAGCGCCTCGGAGGACTCGACCTGCCTCGCGAGCAGATTATCCGTATCCTGACGAAGCTGGGCTTCCATATTTCGGGGGATGATCCTCTTGCCGTGATGCCGCCCTCCTGGCGCGCGGATGTGCATGGCGCGGCCGATCTGGTGGAAGAGGTCGTGCGCATTCATGGGCTGGAGAATGTGCCCGCCGTCCCTATGAGCCGCCCCTATGCGGTGGCGCGTGCGGTGCTGACCCCGGCACAGCGGCGCGAAGCTCTGGCACGGCGCGCGCTCGCCGCACGCGGCTTCGATGAATGTGTGCATTTCTCCTTCATCGCGCGGGCACACGCGGCGCTGTTCGGCGGTGGCGACGAGGCGCGGCAATTGGAGAACCCGATCTCGGCCGATCTCGACGCCATGCGTCCGTCGGTGATGCCCTCGCTGCTGGCGGCGGCGGCGCGCAATCAGGCGCGCGGATTTGGCCACGCGATGCTGTTCGAGATCGGCGCGCAATTCGAATCCGGGATGCCGGATGCGCAGACCGATGTCGCCGCCGGCATTCGCGCCGGCGAACCGCCGCGCCATTGGCTGAAGCACGCCAGCATTCCCGATGTTTTCCAGGCCAAGGCGGACGCGCTGGCCGCACTCGACTCGGCCTGGGGCGGCCCTGTCACCGCGCCGGTGCAAGCGGGTGCCGCACCCTGGTATCACCCCGGCCGTTCCGGAACCTTCGCCCTCGGTCCCAAGACGCTCGCTTTTTTCGGGGAATTGCACCCGTCCATCATCGCAGCCTTCGATCTAAAGGGTCCCGTGTCGGGTTTCGAGATTTTCCTCGACGCCATTCCCGAGCCCAAAGCGCGGCCCACCAAGGCGCGCGCGAAACTGGACGCATCGGATCTGATGGCGGTGAGCCGGGATTTCGCCTTTGTGGCGGATGCGGCTGTGACGGCCGACCAAATCATCAAGGCGGCGCGAGCGGCTGACCGGCAATTGATCGAGCGCGTGGAATTGTTCGACATCTATGAGGGCAAAGGCGTGCCGGAGGGCAAGAAATCTTTGGCCATCGCCGTGACGCTGCAGCCCAAGGAACACACGCTCACGGAAGCGGAAATCGATGCGGTCGCGCAAAAGATCGTGAACGCGGTGACGAAGGCGACCGGCGGCGTGTTGCGAAGTTGACGCAAACACCCCCATGGTGAGCGTGTCGACCATGAGGGTCACCCTTCGACGGGCTCAGGGTGAGGATTCGGATTGACATGGCGCTTTGGCAGGACCGTCGCGGGCGTTTTTCGCCACTGAGAGCAGCAACGCTGGCGCTGCTCATCGCGCCGCTGCTGGCACTGGTCTATTTTACCGTGACCAACCAGCTCGGCCCGCGCGCCAGGACCGAAGCCATCCATGAAGTCGGCCTCTGGTCGTTCCGGTTTTTGCTGCTGTCGCTCTTCATCACGCCCTTGCGCCGCATCGGGCGCTACGCACCTTTGGTCGATGTGCGCCGCATGATTGGCGTTGCAGCGTTTCTCTACATCGCGCTGCATTTGGCTCTCTATATGTTCGACCAGATGTTCGACATGGGCAAGGTCGCATCCGAAATCGTGCTGCGCTATTACCTGACGATCGGGTTCACGGCATGGCTCGCACTTGCCGTGCTCGCTTACACCTCCAACGATTATATGGTGCGGCGGTTGGGCGGCATACGCTGGCGGCATCTGCATTGGCTCGTCTATCCGGCGACGGCCTTGGGCGCGATCCATTATTTCATGCAGTCCAAGCTGGAGGTGTTCGAGCCGACGGTGATGGGCGGCATCTTTCTTTGGCTCATGCTCTACCGCGTGCTGCACTGGGCCTATCCCCGCGGCGGGGAGTTCCCGTTATGGGCGATTGCCGCAAGCTGGTTCGCGGTGGGGGCTTTCACCTTTCTTGCCGAAGCGGTCGGCTTCTGGATCGCGTTCCAGGCGCCCATCGACCGCGTGCTGCTGATGGATTTCAGCTTCCGCGCCGGGATCCGGCCGGGCTGGTATGTCTGGGGCGCCGGCTTGATCGTGACCGCTATCGGCATCTGGCGGCTCAAGCTGACCGGCCCGCGGCTCCAGCTTGCGTCAAGCCGCGCCTGAAATTGACGCGGCCCTGCCCTGGACCTTACCGGTGTGCGCCGCTATCTCTCCCCACCCATGACCGACCTCACCCACATCCGCAATTTTTCCATTGTCGCCCATATCGACCATGGCAAATCGACCTTGGCCGACCGGCTGATCCAATTCTGCGGCGGGCTGACCCAGCGCGAGATGAAGGATCAGGTGCTCGATTCCATGGATATCGAGCGCGAGCGCGGCATCACCATCAAGGCGCAGACCGTGCGGCTCCGCTACCATGCGAAAAATGGCCAGGATCTCGTGCTGAACCTCATGAACACGCCGGGCCATGTCGATTTCGCCTATGAGGTCTCGCGCTGTTTGGCCGCCTGCGAAGGGGAGCTTCTGGTGGTCGATGCCAGCCAGGGTGTGGAAGCCCAGACGCTCGCCAATGTCTATCAGGCCATCGATGCGGGCCTGGAAATCGTCCCCGTTCTGAACAAGGTCGATCTTCCTGCCGCCGAGCCTGAACGCGTGCGCCAGCAGATCGAGGACGTGATCGGGATCGATGCCTCGGAAGCCATTCCGATTTCGGCCAAGACCGGCTTGAACATCGAAGCGGTGCTGGAAGCGGTCGTCCACAAGCTGCCGTCCCCCAAAGGGGTCCTGGAGGCGCCGTTAAAGGCGCTGCTGATCGATTCCTGGTACGACCCTTATCTGGGCGTGGTGGTGCTGGTTCGCGTCGTCGATGGCGAGCTGAAAAAGGGCCAGCGCATCCGCATGATGGCGGCCGATGCCGCCTATCAGGTGGAACGCGTCGGCGTCTTCACCCCCAAACAGGTGATGGCCGAGAGTCTAGGGCCCGGCGAGGTCGGTTTTCTGACCGCCGCCATCAAGCAGGTGGCCGACACCCAGGTGGGCGACACCATCACCGACGAGAAGCGCGGCGCCACCGAGCCTCTGCCCGGGTTCAAGCCCGTCCAGCAGGTGGTGTTCTGCGGTCTGTTTCCTGTGGACGCGGCCGAATTCGAACAATTGCGCGAAGCCTTGGGCAAGCTGCATCTGAACGATGCGAGCTTCACCTATGAGACGGAGACATCGGCTGCGCTCGGCTTCGGCTTCCGCTGCGGCTTTCTCGGCCTCCTGCATTTGGAGATCATCCGCGAACGGCTGGACCGGGAATTCGGCATCGACCTGATCGCTACCGCGCCCTCGGTCGTCTATCGTATTCATCTGACCGATGGCTCCATGTCGGAGCTGCACAACCCGGCAGACATGCCGGATCCGGTGCGCATTGCCTTCATCGAGGAACCCTGGATCAAGGCGACCATCCTGGTGCCGGACGAACATCTGGGTTCGGTCTTGAAACTGTGCGAGGACCGCCGCGGCCGCCAGGTGGAGCTGACCTATGCCGGCAGCCGCGCCATGGTGGTCTATCAATTGCCGTTGAACGAAGTGGTGTTCGATTTCTATGACCGGCTGAAATCGGTATCGCGCGGCTATGCCAGCTTCGATTACCACATCGAGGAATATCGCGAAGGCGAGCTGGTGAAGATGTCCATTCTCGTCAATGCCGAACCGGTGGACGCGCTTTCCATGATCGTGCATCGCACCCGCGCGGAAACCCGCGGACGGGCCATGTGCGAGAAGCTGAAGGACCTGATCCCGCGGCACCTCTTCGTGATTCCGGTGCAGGCGGCCATCGGCGGCAAGATCATCGCGCGCGAAACCATCAAGGCCATGCGCAAGGACGTGACCGCCAAATGTTATGGCGGCGACATCAGCCGCAAGCGCAAGCTTTTGGACAAGCAGAAGGAAGGCAAGAAGAAGATGCGCCAGTTTGGCAGCGTCGATATTCCGCAGGAAGCCTTCATCGCGGCCCTCAAAATGGACGCGGATTAGGCCGCTTTGCGCTTCGGCAGTTTCTTGATTTCCGCACCGTTCTCGTTCTCAGCCAACCGCAATTCGTAGAGCTTTTGCAAATTCAGCCAAAATTCAGCACTCGTTCCAAACCAATGGCCGAGGCGTAGAGCTGTGTCCGCAGAAACCGCACGCTTCTCATTAAGGATCCCAGTGATCCGATTGGTTGGCACTTGTATCTGACGCGCCAATTCGGCAGCCGAAATTCCCAGCTCTTGCAACGCTTCCGCCAAATGCTCGCCAGGATGGATTGGAGTTCGAGCCATGAACGACCTCAATGATAATCGACGATTTCCACGTTGGTTGGACCAGACGCGCCATCGCCCCAGTTGAAGCAAATGCGCCACTGATCGTTGATCCTAATGCTCCATTGTCCTGTTCGATCGCCTCTCAACCTTTCGAGACGGTGCCCGGGAAAGTTTGCTACATCTCCCAAGCTTGTTGCCGTATCGAGGCGATCCAGAGTTTTCTCCGCTTGTCTTCGAAACGGTTCGAACTGTTTGACCCTTTCGCCGCGAGCGAAGCGCTCAGTCCTCGCATCGCGATAACTTTGGATCATGGCACGGTTATATGCGGATATTACGCGTTACGTCAAGCGTAATAGCGCGGTATGGTGACGGCGGGCTTTGTTGTAGCTATATGTGCGGTCATGGCATCAACGGTTGCCCTTATTGATTACGGCTCGGGGAATTTGCGTTCCGCCGAGAAGGCGCTGGCGCGCGCCGCCGCTGACGGCGCGACCGGGCACGACATCGTGGTCACGGCCGATCCCACGCAAGTGGCCGAAGCCGAGCGCATCGTGCTGCCGGGGGTGGGCGCCTTTGCCGACTGCATGAAGGGCGTCTCGTCTATTCCGGGCATGGTGGATGCGTTGGAAAATTCGGTTCTGAAACGCGGGAAACCCTTTCTCGGGATTTGTGTCGGCATGCAATTGCTGGCGGAAATCGGGCGCGAGCACGGCGACCACAAAGGGCTCGGCTGGATTGCCGGCGACGTGGTGAGGATCGACCCCATGGAGCCGCATTTGAAAGTGCCCCATATGGGATGGAATGCGCTGTCGCTGCTGCAACCGCATGCTTTGTTCGAAGGCATGGCGGATGGCACGGATGTGTATTTCGTCCACTCCTATTACATCCGTCCGAAGGACCCGGCGCATATTCTGGCGACGACCGATTATGCCGGCTCCATTCCTGCCATTGTCGGCCGTGACAATATCGCGGGTACGCAATTTCATCCGGAAAAGAGCCAGGCGGAAGGCCTCGCCTTTCTGGGCCGTTTCCTCAGGTGGCGTCCGTGATGCTTCGACACGCTCAGCATAAGGAGTTGCGAGAACACGTCACCCTGAGCCCGTCGAAGGGTGAAGACTTGCCGTGATCCTTTATCCCGCCATCGATTTGAAGGACGGGCGCTGCGTGCGCCTGCGCCAAGGCGATATGGCGCAGGCGACCATTTTCAACACTGATGCGGCAGCGCAGGCCCGCGCATTTGAATCCGCGGGCTTCGAGTGGCTGCATGTGGTCGATCTCAACGGCGCGTTTGCAGGCCATTCCGCGAATGCGCAAACCATTCGCGATATTCGCGCCGCCATTCACATTCCCATGCAGCTCGGCGGCGGCATTCGCGATTTGGCGGCAATCGAAACCTGGCTGGAAGCCGGCGTGACGCGCGTCATCCTGGGGACGGCGGCGCTGCGCAATCCGGCATTGGTGAAAGATGCGGCGCGGAGATTTCCCGGGCGCATTGCCGTGGGCATCGATGCCCGTGATGGCTACGTGGCGGTGGAAGGCTGGGCGGAGACCTCGACATTGCTGGCTGCCGATCTCGCAAAACGCTTCGAGGAATCCGGCGTTGCGGCCATCATTTTCACCGATATTGCGCGCGACGGCATGATGCAGGGCGTGAATGTGGGCGCGACGGCGGCGCTCGCGCGCGCGATTTCCATTCCCGTGATTGCCAGTGGCGGCGTCAGCGATGTGGGCGATATCGAAAGGCTCGCGCAATCAGGCGCGGCCATCGATGGCGTGGTGATCGGCCGCGCGCTTTATGATGGCCGCATCGATCCAAAAAAGGCTTTGTCAGCGGCGCGCCAGTGACGGCATAGGCTTAAGCTGTTTCTTGGCTTGAACGGAATCATAGCAAGTTCGTCATCGCCGCCCTCGTGGCTGCGACCCATGATCTCTACCCGCAAAGGTGATCATGGATGACCGGCACTCCGGCCGGTCATGACGTTTGTTGGAGCAATTCAATTCTGAACAGCTCCGGCGCGGAAGAAATCAATCCACCTCGCCATAGAAGTTCAAACGGCGAATGATCTCGTCGAGCTGTTCGAGATCCTTGTATTGGATTTTGACCGTACCGCCGTTTCGTCCTTGGTGTTCGATCTGGACGTCCATTCCCAAAGCGCCGGAAAGGCTATGCTCGAGCGCTTTGGTGTCGGCGTCCTTGTGTTTCGGTTTTTGGGGCGCCGCGCGCGGTGCGCGGGCCTTCTTTTCCGCCTCGCGTACGTTCAGCGCGCCGCCGACGATTTCCTGCGCCCGCATTTCCGGATCGGCCACGCCGATCAATGTCCGCGCATGGCCTGCGGTCAGCTTGCCTTCCGAGATCAGCGTCTTGACGCTGTCGGGAAGCTTCAGCAGCCGCAACGTGTTCGCGACATGGCTGCGGCTTTTGCCGACCATGTCGGAAACTTGTTCCTGCGTGTAGCGGAACTTAGACATCAACTCTTGATACGCAGCGGCCTCTTCGATGGCGTTGAGGTCCGCACGCTGCACATTTTCGATGATGGCGATTTCGAGCGATTCGACATCGCTGAGCGCGCGCACGATGACGGGAATCTCGTGCAGCTTGGCTGCCTGGGCGGCGCGCCAACGCCGCTCCCCGGCGACGATCTCATATTGATCGGGGGTGCCGGTGGGGCGGACCAGAACGGGCTGGAGCACCCCCTTTTCGGCAATCGATGCGGTGAGATTTTTCATCTCCTCCGCGTTGAAGATGCGCCGCGGCTGAAACGGGTTAGGCCGCAGAAACGCGATGGGCAGATTGCGTGACCGTCCCATCGGCTCGCCGGCTTCGCGGATGTCGGGCTCGCCATCGCCCAGCAGCGCCGAAAGTCCCCGGCCTAATCCTCGGCTTGCCAAATTGCGTGTGCGGGCTTCGTCGGCCATCTCGTCTCTCATGCTGCCAGCGGACCCGGGAAACGGGCGCGCTCGCGCTGGATCATTTCACCCGCAAGCTTGATATAGGCCTGGCTGCCGGGGCAGCGCAGATCATAGACCAGCGCCGGCAGTCCATGGCTCGGCGCTTCGGAAATCCGCACATTCCGCGGGATAACCGTTTGATACACCTTGTCGCCGAGATAGGCACGAACATCTTTGGCTACCTCATCCGATAGATTGTTCCGTTTATCGAACATTGTTAGGATGACGCCTTGGATTTCCAGGTCCGGGTTCAGATTGGCCCGCACCCGCTCAATGGTCTTTAGGAGTTGGCTCAACCCCTCCAGCGCGAAGAATTCGCATTGCAGCGGCACGATGGCGGCATCCGCCGCGGCCATGGCATTGAGGGTCAACAAGCCGAGTGCCGGCGGGCAATCGATCAGAATGTAGGAAAACCGAGACTCCCCGGTGGCGAATTCCGCGAGCGCATCGCGCAGCCGGAAATTCCGGCGTGACTCCGACACCAGCTCAAGCTCGGCACCCGAAAGATCGACCGTTGCCGGCACGATATGAAGACCGGGAATCCGGGTTGGAATGATCGCGTCGGCCAACGGCACGCCACCCATCAGCACATCATAAGAGTTCAGCTTGCGGTCGTTGCGCGCGATGCCCAAACCCGTGGAGGCATTGCCCTGCGGGTCCAGATCGATCACGAGGGTGGTTTCGCCGACGGCAGCCAATGCGGTGCCCAGATTGATGGCCGTGGTTGTCTTGCCGACGCCGCCCTTTTGATTGGCGATGACCAGCACACGCGGGCGCCGCTTTTCAGCGGGGGGAGTGTTTTCTCTCTGCAGAGACACGGTGCAACTCCCGGATTTCGAGGACAACACCGGTCACATCAGACCGGCTGACATGCCTTTCCACGTCCATCTTCCAAGATTTATGGGCCTCCGTCAATTCGACCTCAACATTTTGTCCCTTTAGAAACAGTGCAACACTGCTTTTGCCCCAAAACCTTTGTGCATAAGAAAGAAGTTTCTCCAAAGGCGCGCAGGCGCGGGCTGTGATGACGTCGAAGCGCTGGGGGACGGCATCTTCAATACGCGCCGGGCGGATCTCGATGGGGAGGTACAGGGCCGCCGCAACGGCTTCGAGAAAGCGGCATTTCTTTGCGGTCGCCTCGTAAAGGACTGTCCTGAAACCCGCCCTGTCCCGCAACAGCTCCGCAAGCACCAGTCCCGGAAAACCAGCCCCGCTGCCCAAATCGACCAGCGATGTGGCGGTTTTCGGAATTAACGGCAGCAGTTGCGCCGAATCCCAGAAGTGCCGCCGCCACAGATCGGCCAGGGATGCGTCGGAGACAAGATTTTGTCTGGCGTTCCAATCCCGCAGCATGGCGGCGTAGGTCTCCAGTCGCGCCATTGTTTCACGTGAAACAGAGGCCGATTGCGCGAACTGCTCCGGACCGAAAATCGCAAGACTATCCGGCGGCATAGCGCTTGGCAGCCGCAGCTTTGATATAGGCCAGGATCAACGTTATTGCCGCCGGCGTGATGCCATCCATGCGCGCCGCCTGGCCCAATGTCACGGGGCGCATGCGGGTCAATTTCAACCGGCATTCGGTGGACAGCCCAGTGACAGCGCCATAATCGAAATCGGCGGGGATATGAAGCGACTCGTCCCGACGGAACGCCACAATGTCCGCCTCCTGCCGATCGAGATAACCGGCATA
>DATARE010000587.1:0-6375 GCA_036264295.1 Micropepsaceae bacterium
TAGCGCGCGCACAAATCCTCGTAGAATTTCACGAGACCGTCGGCGTCGAGTGTTTTCCCCTCGCCTTCGAGATTGTATTTGCCCTTGGCGAAAAATTCCGTCGAAGCCGAATCCAGCGCGAGCATCACATCCTGGCCCGGATGGTAGCCTGCCTTCTCAATCGCGCGCATGATGAAGGACAGTGCCTCATCGGCGCTTTTCAGATTGGGTGCGAAACCGCCCTCGTCGCCGACATTGGTGTTGTGGCCGGAATCCTTGAGCTGCTTCTTGAGCGACTGGAAAATTTCGGCGCCCGCGCGCAGCGCTTCGGAAAAGCTCGCCGCGCCCACAGGCATGATCATGAATTCCTGGAAGTCGATCGGGTTGTCGGCGTGCGCGCCGCCATTGACGATGTTCATCATTGGCACCGGCAGGACCTGCGCCTTCGGGCCGCCGAGATAACGGTGCAGCGGAAGACCGGACGCCCCGGCGGCGGCTTTCGCGATGCCAAGCGAGACGCCCAGGATCGCATTGGTGCCGAGGCGGCTCTTGTTCGCGGTGCCATCGAGGCGGCACATCAAAGCGTCGATCCGCGTCTGGTCCTCTGCGTCCATGCCGCAGATCGCCTCGAAAATCTCGCCATTCACCGCATCGACTGCGCCCCGCACGCCCTTGCCGCCATAACGGGAATCGCCATCGCGCAATTCATGGGCCTCATGGGCTCCCGTGGAGGCCCCGGACGGAACCGCGGCGCGGACCATCGAGCCATCTTCCAGATGGACATCCACCTCGACCGTCGGATTGCCGCGGCTGTCGAGAATTTCGCGGGCAACGATATCGACGATGGCGGTCATGAAATGCTCCGTGGAAAGACGGGGGTGGTTCTAGGCGATGGGCGGCAGCCCTTCAAGCCGAGCGGGACCGGAAGCGCGAAACCGGTTAAGTTCTGCCCCTGGCTCAATCGGGGGTAACCATGCCGCTTTCCTATTATCTCGCCGCTGTCGACACGCTTCTTGCCTGCCTCGTCACCGCAGCGATCGGAGGGTGGAGCGGTTACATGCGGGGAAAGCACAAGATCCAGGCGCCCGCGGTGACAGGCCATCCATCCTATGAGCGCGCCCATCGCGCCCACAGCAACACGGTGGAAAATCTGGTGCTGATGCTCCCGTTGCTGTGGATTGCAAGCGTCTTCTATGGCGGACAGATTCCATTTTGGCTTGGGCTGCTCTGGGTGCTGAGCCGCATTGTCTATGCCATTGGCTATGCGCAGACGAACCCCCAGTTGCGCGCACCGGGATACGGGCTCAGTGTCCTCGCGCTAATGGGTTTGATCGCGCTTTCCGTTGTCGGACTCACCTGAGAGCCGCGGCGTAAGCAACACCGCCCAGGATCAGGAAGATACCGATTGTCGCGACATTCCACGCCAGTGAGCGGACATAGGGAACGCCGAATGCGTAAAGCGGCAGATAAGCTACGCGCCCAGCGACATAGAGCCATGCCCCCCACAGCGTGAACCCGTTGTGGATGTTCGCTGCCTCCGACATCAGCACGGCGGCGGCGAAGAATGGAAAACTTTCGAGGAAATTGCGCAGCGCACGTTCGAGCCGTCCGGCAATTCCCGTCAGCGGCGGCATCGGCGCATCGCGCGGACCCGCATTGTAGCGAAGGCCGCGCACCGCCGTCATGCTCTGGGCTTGCGCGACAATATGCACGAACCCCAGCACGATGCTCGCGAGCAGCAGCCAGAGTTCGATTCTCATGCGTTTGCCGCCACGCGCTTCTTGGCGATGCGGTCCAACTCCACGAGTTCGGAAAGCAGCGCCGGCACGTCCTTGAGCTTCAGCATGTTGGGACCGTCGGAAGGTGCGCTGTCCGGGTCCTGATGCGTCTCCATGAACACGGCGGCAACACCGATGGCCACGGCCGCCCGCGCCAGAACCGGCACCATGGCACGATCTCCGCCAGAGGCGGTGCCCTGCCCGCCCGGCTGCTGCACCGAATGAGTCGCGTCGAACACCACCGGCGCCCCGAACGAGGCCAGGATCGGCAACGCCCGCATGTCGGACACCAGCGTGTTGTAGCCGAAGGAGACACCGCGTTCTGTGGCAAGCACATTGGGATTGCCGGCGGCCGTGATCTTGGCGATCACGTTTTTCATATCCCAAGGGGCGAGGAACTGCCCTTTTTTGACATTCACCACGCGCCCGGTCTCGGCCGCCGCTACGAGCAGATCGGTCTGCCGGCACAAGAACGCCGGTATCTGCAAGACATCCACCGCCTCGGCGACAATCGCGCATTGCTCGCGTTCATGCACATCGGTCAGCACCGGCATGCCGAAGCGTTCCCGGATATCGGCAAGGATCGGCAGAGCGAGTTCGAGCCCGATGCCGCGCGCCGAATTGGCGCTGGTGCGGTTGGCCTTGTCGAAGCTCGTTTTATAGATCAGCCCCACGCCGGCTTTGGCGGCAATCTCCTTCAGCGCGGACGCCATTTCGAACGCATGGTCTCGGGATTCCAGCGCGCAGGGACCCGCTATGATCGACAGCGGCTTTCGGTTGCCGACCTCCACCGAGCCGATGCGGACGGTTGGGTTGGGCGCCATTGCGTGGGGTGTTGTGGTCATCGTCAATTCTTCGACGATTTGCCGTCATTGCGCGGCATGGGCGCAAGATCGGGCAGCGCCACACCGCGCTTGATCTGATCCATTTGCCATTGATCGAGATGTTCCTGCTCCATGCCGTGATTTACCACTTCCTCGAGCAGTCCTTGCGGGATCACCATCACGCCATCGGCATCGGCAACAATGACGTCATCAGGAAACACCGCGACCCCGCCACAGCCGATGGGCTGCTGCCATTCGGCGAGCATCAGGCTGGTGGCCGGAGGCGGCGCAGTGATGCCGCTCATCCAGATCGGCATCTTGCTGGCGATCAGCCCCAGCCGGTCGCGCACCGCACCGTCGGTGACGATTCCCGCCACGCCCCGCTTCACCATCCGCTCCACCACGATATCGCCGAAGGTCGCCGCGTCGCGTGTGCTGCGCGCATCCGCGATGGCGACACAGCCGGGCGGCATCATTTCCACGGCGTCGCGATTCACCGGCAGCTTCCTGGCAAACGCGCCTTCGACATTCTCCCGCGCCGGAATAAACCGCATGGTGAAGGCGCGGCCCACCAGCCGGGGGAAATCCATCCGGAGCGGCATGGGTCCGCGCACCCATTGGTTGCGCAGGCCCATCTTCAAAAGCACACCCGCAACGGAATCGGTGGAAATTCGCCGCAGATTGTTGAAAAGCGTGGTCTCGTCGATTGCCATTGCTCGCCCCGAATTTCTGTTCGCAGGACTTAGCGGACCGGCGCGAAACCGTCCAGCCGCGCCCCATCAGACTTAGCCGAAGCTTGGGGTTTCGTCGAAGATGTGTTTTGGCAGCCGAGTCGCTGGGGTAAGATTCGCCCTCCCCCATCCCCGGTTTTGATCTCCGCGACTTTCGAAATTTCCAGGATTCCTTGAGAAAACTGGCCCGGCACTGGAAATTATGCGGCGCAATAGCGGTGCGATTTGGGTGCGATACAGATGCGGGTAGCGACGCACCGTCAGGAGATATGGTCTATGGCCTAACGGTATAGGAATGGCATGCCGACACAGCCAAGTTTGGCACGCTTTGGCGACCGCAATCGAAATCCACGCGCGCTTGAAAGAACTAATCCAATGGATTACATTTCATTATGATGCCTCCGGTCGCGGTGATTGAAACACCGGAATTCCTAGATGCGACAGCCGGATTTTTGAAGGAGTACGAACGAGCAGCATTGGTGGATTACTTGGCGCGGCATCCATTGGCTGGCGATCTCATCCCAGGCACGGGAGGCGTCAGGAAACTGCGCTGGGCGCTTCAAGGCCGCGGCAAACGCGGCGGAGCCCGTGTGGTCTACTTCTACCACAGTACGGCTTTGCCGCTGTTTTTGTTGACCGCCTACGCCAAAAACGAGCGTGCCGATTTGAGTCAGGCGGATAAGAACGATTTCAAGCGGCTGACGAAGCTGTTGGTGACGAATTATGGAAGGGCCGGCCGATGAGCAAAAGGGTTGCGAACAGCATCCGACGCGGTTTGGAAGAAGCTGTCGCTTACGCGCGCGGCGAAGCGGATGAAGGTAAATATCGCGTCCACGTCCCCGATGATATCGACGTGCGCGCGATCCGCACCAAGCTCAAGATGACTCAGGAACAATTTGCCGGACAGTTCGGTTTCAGCGTGAACACGCTGCGCCATTGGGAACAAGGCAAACGCGTTCCCGAGGGACCGACGCGAGCTTATTTGTTGGTGATTGATCGTGCACCCAAGGCGGTGACGAAGGCGCTCAAGGCGGCATAATAAACGCCAGAGGTACAATGCACTGGCTTTCAAATATGTTTCTGAGGCTGGTCCGGTGGATATACATCAAGAGACAAATCAATTTTCAGATCGGCCATTCGTGCCAACCCTTCGGCGTGCTTCTCGGCTCACCTGCTCGCCATGATCTCGATGGTACGAGGTTCAGGGTCGAGGTAATTTTTCGGGGATCGAAAGATGGATGGAACACGCGCAGGCTGACCGAATAGCGATAACCATTCATACTGTCTACACTAGGCGGCTTTGCTGGACGGCGGCGCCAATGAAAGAGGCGAACAGCGGGTGCGGATCGAGCGGCTTCGATTTCAGCTCCGGATGGAATTGCACGCCGATAAACCAGGGATGATCGGGAATTTCGACGATCTCGGGCAGCACGCCATCGGGTGACAGGCCGGAGAACACCAAACCGTGCTCCTCCAATTGGCGGCGATAGCCGATATTGACCTCGTAACGGTGACGGTGGCGCTCGCTGATATGGGTTGAGCCATAGATCTCCGCCACGCGGCTGCCGGCTTTCAATACGGCCTCATAGGCGCCAACCCGCATGGTTCCGCCAAGGTCGGCGTCGGCGTTGCGCCGCTCGATCTCGTTGCCGCGCGTCCATTCCGTCATCAGGGCGATCACCGGATGGCGCGGCTGGCCGAATTCGGTCGAGCCCGCGTTTTGCAGTCCGGCCAGATTGCGCGCCGCCTCGATCACCGCCATCTGCATGCCGAAGCAGATCCCGAAGAACGGCACCTTGCGCTCGCGCGCGAATTTCGCCGCTTCGATTTTGCCTTCCGTGCCGCGCTCGCCGAACCCGCCCGGCACCAAGATGCCATTGCGGTCTTCGAGATAAACCGCCGCGGAATCCTTTTCGAAGATTTCCGATTCGATCCATTCGACATTGACCCGCACATTGTGCGCGAGGCCGCCATGATTGAGCGCCTCGATCAGCGACTTATAGGAATCCTTCACCTGCATATATTTGCCGACGACGGCGATATTGACCTCGCCCTCGGGCTTCAGCACGCGGTCCACCACCGCATGCCAGCGTGAAAGATTGGGCGCAGGCGCATCCTTGATCCCGAACACGTCGAGCACCTGGGTGTCGAAACCCTGTTCGTGATAGGCGACCGGTGCGCTGTAGATGGTCTGGAGATTCATTGCCGGGATCACGCGTTCCGGGCGCACATTGCAGAACAAGGCGATCTTGCGCCGGTCATCCAACGGAATTTCCATGTCGGAACGGCAGAGCAGAATATCGGGCTGGATGCCAATACTGCGCAGTTCCTTGACCGAATGCTGGGTCGGCTTGGTTTTTAACTCGCCGGCCGAGGTGATGTAAGGCACCAGCGTCAGATGCACGAAGCACGAGCGCTCCGGCCCAAGCTCGTTGCCGAGCTGCCGAATGGCTTCAAAGAACGGCAAGCCTTCGATGTCGCCGACCGTGCCGCCGATCTCGCACAGCAGGAAATCGACGCCGTCATGGCCGGCCATGACGAATTCCTTGATCGCGTCGGTGACGTGCGGGATCACCTGCACGGTGCGGCCGAGATAAAGCCCCTGCCGTTCCTTGGCGATGATGCTCTGATAGATTCGGCCAGCCGTTACATTGTCGGATTTGGACGAGGCGACGCCGGTGAAGCGCTCATAATGGCCCAGATCGAGATCGGTCTCCGCCCCGTCGTCGGTGACATAGACCTCGCCATGCTGATACGGGCTCATCGTGCCCGGATCGACATTGAGATAGGGATCGAGCTTCCGCAGACGCACAGTGTAGCCGCGCGCTTGCAAAAGCGCGCCAAGAGCCGCGGAAGCCAAGCCTTTTCCTAAGGAAGAGACCACGCCGCCGGTTATGAAGATCAACCGCGCCATGGAATTGCACCATGGCTTAAGGGCTGGCGGCGCTCAAGCGGTTTTCGAAAATTGATCGGTGTATGAAAAGCTTGGCCACAGGCCACTCAGCGAGCCGGCGGCACGGTTGGAAGAGCCGGAACCGCCGGTGCCGGCGGATTTGCACCTGG
>DATARE010000432.1:0-5850 GCA_036264295.1 Micropepsaceae bacterium
GCGATCTTACGATGACAGCTCGTTCAATCGTGCCGTCGATGCGAAGCGCCAGCCGGGATCGGCCTTCAAGCCGTTCGTCTATCTGGCCGCGCTCGAGAACGGTCACCGGCCCAGCGACGAAGTGTTCGACGGGCCGGTCACGATCGGCAAATGGAAGCCCGGAAATTACGAAGGCGAATATGAGGGCAATGTAACACTGGCCCATGCTCTGGCCCATTCGTCCAATTCCGCTGCCGTTCAGCTCACCAATGAGGTGGGGCCTGCAAAGGTCGTGCGCGTGGCGCACCGGCTGGGCATCGCCGATGAGCTGCATCCTGTTCCTTCGTTGGCCTTGGGCACATCCGAAGTCACGCCGCTGGAACTGACTTCAGGCTATGCCGCCTTCGCCAATGGCGGGATCGGCGTGGCGCCCTATGCGATTGTCCGTATACGGACCGCATCGGGCAAGGTGCTGTACAAGCGCAAGGAGTCGGGCCTGGGGCGGGTGATGAGTCCGGAATCCGATGCGGACATGACCGAGATGATGATGGGGACGGTCACTGGCGGCACCGGCACCGCGGCCGCCCTCAAAGACCGCGACGTGGCAGGGAAGACCGGCACGTCGCAGGATTACCGCGATGCCTGGTTTGTCGGTTTCAGCTCCGATTATGTGACCGGCGTATGGATCGGCAACGACAACGGCGCATCGATGAAAAAGGCCACGGGCGGCGGGCTGCCCGCCCGTGTTTTCAAGGCATTCATGGATGATGCCGAGCGCGGTCTTCCGGTGCGGCCGCTGATCGGCACGACGTTGTTTGCTCCGGAAGAACCGCCGTCCGACGAACCGCCGGCTGAGACCTCGCGCGGTCCCGAACCGCCGCATGACGATGGCGACGTGCTCAGCGCGTTTCAAAATTTGCTCGACAAGCTGTTCTGAGAATTATTTCGGAGGTTTCCGTTCCATCGGTTTGCCGGTCTCCAACAAACTTTTCAGACTCGAAAGGATCATGGGCCAGCCGCCGGATACGGCTTCGATCAATTTCGAACCCTGTTTTCCAATCTCGTGAAGAACCGTCAGTTTGACCATGTCGCCTTGCGCTTCGAGGTCGAACGTCGCGCGTGAATAGCCTTCGGCCTTCAGCTCGGGACGGAATTCGTTCTGCCAGGACAACACGAGGCGGCGCGGCGGATCGATCTCCAAAACGTTGCCGCTGTCCGTCACTTTGCCGTCTGGCCCAACCATCCGCCACGATGCGTCGGGCTTCCATTCCGATTCCATAGTAATGCCGAAAAAATATTGGCGCGTGAATTCGGGCGTAATAAGCGCGGTCCAAAGCTTTTCCGGGGTCGTGCGGATGTACGTCACATAGACGAAGCGGTCATTGCTCATCGTTTTGTCCTTCCAGGTTCTTCTTGAGTTCGGACAGCGCCCGCAGGCGGCCGCGCTCATATTTGTTGATCCAGCGTTCGGCGATTTCATTGATGGGAACGGGATTGAGAAAATGGAACCTCTCCCGTCCGCGTCTCATGGCGACGATCAGATTGGCCTCTTCCAGAATGACGAGATGTTTCGTCACTGCTTGGCGCGACATGTCCAACCCCTCACACAATTCGTTCAAAGTCTGTCCATTCCGGGCATGCAGCCGGTCCAACAAAAGGCGGCGATTTGAATCCGCCAATGCCCGGAACACAGCGTCCATGCTCATGGCGCTAATATGCAACCATTTGGTTGCATGTCAAGTGTCGAATGTTAGTGTCGTGGCCGGCCTCGTGCCGGCCAACTATGATCACCGGCGTTTGAAGGAGTTCATGGGTCGCCGGGACATCCTTCGACAGGCTCAGGATGAGGCCCGGCGATGACGCATGGGGAGCTATTCCGCCGCGATGACGCGCTCGGCTTCGTTGAGCGACACCGATACGAGCTGACTCACACCACGTTCGGCCATGGTTACGCCGAACAGGCGGTCCATGCGTGACATGGTGAGCGCGTGGTGCGTGATGATCATATAACGCGTCTCGGCGAGCCGCGTCATTTCATCGAGCAACCGGCAGAAGCGATCCACATTGGCATCGTCAAGCGGCGCGTCCACTTCGTCGAGCACGCAGATGGGCGCGGGATTCACCAGGAATACTGCGAAGATCAGTGAAATCGCGGTCAGCGCCTGCTCGCCGCCCGACAGCAATGACAGCGTGGTCAGCTTCTTGCCCGGCGGCTTGGCGAGAATTTCGAGCCCGGCTTCCAGCGGGTCTTCGGATTCGGTGAAGGTCAGCCGCGCTTCGCCGCCCTGGAACAATTCCTTGAACAGCCGCTCGAAATTCGCATTCACCTTGTCGAAGGATTCCCGCAGACGCTCGCGGCCCTCTTTGTTGAGACTCTGAATGCCGCGGCGCAACCGTTGAATGGCGCCGTCCAGATCTTCGCGGTCGGCAATCAGCGCCTGCATGCGCTGCTCATGCTCCAGCGCTTCTTCTTCGGCGCGCAGATTGACGCCGCCCAGTTGTTCGCGTTCGGCTTTCAGCTTCTCGACGCGCTTTTCGGCCTGATCCAGCGGCGGCAATTCGGAATCAGGTTTCAGCTCGGCGCGTTCGAATAGTTCTTCCGGGGAGGCGGAAAGCTCGTCGCGGATGCGCGTGGCGAGTTCGTGCAGCCGGGCTGTGGCGGATTCCGCGCGGGCTTCACAAGCCGCACGTTCCTCCCGCGCCTCCGTAAGCGCGTGCGTAGCCGACTTGGCCAGCCGGTCCGCGCTCGCAAGCTCCGTCTCGGCGGTGGCGCGGGCATCGGCGGCTTCCTTGCGGGCCGCTTCGGCCGTATCGATGGCATCCATCAATGCCGAACGGCGCGTCGCAATCTCTGCGGGCGCGGCTTCGAGCACGTTCAGCTCTTCCTGCATCGCCACAATGCGCTCAGCGAGCGTTTCCATCTGGCGCTGTGCTGCGCTGCGGCGTGCCGACCAGCGCGTGATTTCTTCCGCAATTGTGGCGAGCCTTGTGCCGCGTGCCAGCGCCTCGCGCCGGATGGTTTCGAGGTTCGCGCGCGCTTCGCTGGCAGCGGTGCGAGCATCCGCCGCCTCTTCGCGTGCCGCGTTCAGGTCGCGCGCAAGCGCAGTGCCATCGGGCATGGCAGCAAGTGCGTCCGTTGCGGCTTCTGCCGCACGGCGGGCATTTTCGCGTGCGGTTTCACAGGCCTTGATCTCCGCTTCCAGCGTGGCAAGCCGGCCGGCGCGTTCGGCGGCAAGGCGAGCGGCTCTGGCGGCTTCGTCTTGGGCTGCGATCAACGCGGCTTCCGCTTCCCGCACGCTGCGCGACGCTGCACGCGAGGTTTCGTTCGCCGTGGCGGCTTCTCTTTGCGCGTCCGCATAGGCGGCATGGGCGTTTGCCCGAATCTCCTTCGCCGCCACGGCCTCGTGTTCCAGCGCTTCCAGACGATTGCGCTGCTTCAGGCGAATTGCGGCCTGGCTGGGTGCATCCGCCGATGCGGCGTAACCGTCCCAGCGCCACAGATCGCCCCGCTGCGACACCAGTCTTTGGCCGGGCCGCAAATCCTTTTGAAGAGCGGAGCCTTCCTCAAGCGTGACCACGCCCGTATAGGCAAGGCGGCGGGCCAGCGCGTGCGGCGCTTCGACGAAATTGGCCAGCGTGGTGCCGGCGGGAAGGGGCGGAATCTCCGCCAGCGCCTCCAGGTCACGCCAATGCTGCGGCGCTGCTTCGTCGAGCGGCGCATCCAGATCATCGCCCAAAGCTGCCGCCAACGCGGATTCATAGCCGGGCTGAACCTTCAATGCATCAATCAGCGGTGGCCACAGATCATTGCCTTGCGGGCGAAGGAGATTGGCCAGCGCGCGGATTTCCGCGTCCAGCCGCTGTACGTCGCGTTCTGCCGCTTCAAGGGGGCAGCGCAACCGCGTTTCGTTTTCCGCGGCAGTGCTGTGCTCGGTTTCCGCATGTTCGGCGGCGGCACGGCTGGTCGCGACATTCGCGCGCATCGTTTCGACGCGCGCTTCGGCCTCCGCCACATCGGGGGTTTGCGCGATTTCGGCGAGAGCCGCCTCGGCGCGAGGCTGAAGTGCTGCGCGTTGCGCATCTGCCCGGTTCGCCTGTTCGGTGCCTTCATGGCGGGCGCGTTCGTAACTCGCGCGCGTGGCATTCAACTGCGCAAGTTCTGCGGTCAGCCGGTCCAATTCGCGCTCGCGCGTGGCCAACGCTTCCGACAGGCGATGAACGGCCTCTTCGGCTTCGGTCAGCTTCTCCGCCGCGCCCGCATTCGCCGCTTCCAGCTCCTGCGATTCGCCTTCGAAATCCGCGAGCGCCGAAATCGCATCCTGCTCCAATGCGCTCTCGCGTCCGCTGTCTTGCTCGGCCGTTCCGATCCGTTGGCGCAGACGCTGGGCTTCTTCCCGTGCGCGGGCTTCTTCCGCATCCAGCGCATTGCGCTCATGCAGCAGCCGCTGCAAAGCGGCACCTTTCACGGCTTCGGTATCACGCAAAGGCGGCAGGGCTGCCGCGGCTTCCACCTGGCGCGTCGAAGCTTGGGCCGCGGCCTCGGTGCGTTCTGTCACCAGGACCGCCGCCGCATCCAGCGCCTGTCCGGCGGCTTTCGCCAGACTCTCCAAATCCTGCCAGCGCAAATGGAACAGCAGGGCTTCGGCTTTATGGATGAGCCCCGACAGGTTGCGGTACCGCGCCGCTTGCCGCGCCTGGCGCCGCAAGCCCTGCAATTGCCCCTCGACCTCGGCGATGATGTCGTTCAAGCGGCCGAGATTGGTTTCGGCCGCTTTTAATCTGAGTTCGGCTTCGTGACGGCGCTGATGCAGCCCGGAAATGCCGGCGGCCTCTTCGAGAATGGCCCGCCGTGCCAGCGGCTTTTGATTGATCAGGATCGAGATCTGACCCTGCCGCACCAAGGCCGGCGAGGCCGAACCCGTGGACGCATCGGCGAAGAAAATCTGCACGTCGCGTTGGCGGACTTCCCGGCCATTGATGCGATAGATGGAGCCGGCTTCGCGCTCGATGCGGCGCGTAACCTCGATCACATCGAATTCATTGTAAGGCGCGGGCGCCGAGCGGTCGGAATTGTCGATATAGAGCGTCACTTCGGCATTGTTGCGCATCGGGCGCGCATTGGTTCCGCCGAAGATCACATCGTCCATGCCGGAGCCGCGCATGGAGGTGGGGCGATTTTCGCCCATCACCCACCGCATCGCCTCCAGAAGATTGGATTTGCCGCAGCCATTGGGGCCGACCACACCCGTCAGCCCGGGCTCGATGTAAAGCTCGGTATGATCGACGAAGGATTTGAAGCCGCTGAGTCTAAGACGGGTAAACTTCAATGTCTCTTTCCTGTTTCCCCCGCCTTTGAAGTTTCCTTACTTCACAAGCGGATCGAGAATTTTCTTCAATTCCGGGTACGGGATTTCCCCCGCATGCGTCACACCGTTGATGATGAAGGTCGGCGTGGAGTTCACATTGTATTTGGTCTGACCTTCCATCCAGTTGGCATCGACGAGCGCCAGATTTTTCGGATCTTCCGAACAGGCTTTAACCTTGTCACCCGGCATTCCGGCGATGCGTCCCATCTGCGTCAGGCCTTCGAGGACATCCTCCTTCGTTAGTTGACCATTGCCGTCGAAATCCTTGATCCAATTCATCTGATTCTTGAACAGCAGATCAATGAAGGAAAAGAATTGATCCCCAGGCAAACAGCGGGCGACCGCGGAGGCCATGCGGGCGGCGCCGTCGAGCGGGTATTCGCGGAAGATCACTTTGACCTTGCCGGTATCGACATAATCCTTGTTCAGCTTGGGGATGATGTCCTTCTGAAACGCCGCGCAATGTGGGCACGTCATCGAGGCGTATTCGACGATCGTGACCGGT
>DATARE010000441.1:0-11748 GCA_036264295.1 Micropepsaceae bacterium
GATGAATTTTATCTGGATGGCGGTTTCACGATTCTGGACCATGGTCATGGGGTCTCCACCTGTTATGGCCATCAAAGCAAACGGCTTGTCACACTGCGCGACAGGATCGCCCGAGGCCAAATCATCGGCGAAGTCGGACAGACGGGCCGCGCGACGGGACCCAATCTCCATTGGGGTATGAACTGGTTCCAGGTCGGGCTTGATCCCTCGCTTTCGGTCGCAACGCCGAAGCCGCCAAGGGTGTGAACCGCGGCCAATGTGGAGCCGCTGGGGACCAGCTTTACGCCGCCCCCCGAAATTTCGCTTCCATCGTTGGTGCAGGCCAGAAGAGCTTTCGCACCAAATTCCGGCCGGGAACTTCGATGAAATGATAGCTGAAGCTAGCGGCGCAAATGACACTGAGGCAGGCCATCGAATACAGAAGAAATCCTTCGACCGATGAAATCTGCCTGAGAAAATCTTGAAACCAGGGCTTTTCCAGCAGAGCGAATTGCAGGAGCGCATGCAGCATATAAATCGAATAGGAAATGGTGCCCAGATAATGAAGCGGCCCCTTGGAAAGGAGCCATTTGGCCGTGCCCTCGTTCAGCGCTGCGGCAAGAAGAAGGCCGCACATCGGAAATACGATCACCGGGCCTTTGAATCCAAAATGCATGGCGATGAGTACCAGCGCTGCAAACGCTGCAAACACAGCGTCTGAAGACATCACAGCCGGGCGAAGCTTAAAAAGGCGGTAAATGACGACACCCGTGGAAAACAGCAGAATGCCCTCCACTGTCGCCATTCCCAAGCTGTTGGCGAAATCGGAGTTGGCTGTGTGTGCCAGCCAGTAAAGCGCCAAACCCGAAGCAGACAGCACCGATGCCGATTTCCAAAAAGACGGCCGGTAAAAAACCGCCAATACGACAGGAAATAGCAAATACGATGCCCATTCGGCGCTGATGGACCATGATGGATAATTCCAACTGTAGTCCAACAATTTGTTCGAGAAGCTCCAGGCTTGGACAAGCAGCACATTCGCGGCGAAAGACAACACCGGTGCACGCTCGACATGCAAGAAAACCGGCAAGAGCAGAAGGACGAGAGTCAAGACGTGGAGCGGGTAAACTCGTGCAATTCGTTTGACGAGAAAGCCGCCATACGCCTTCAAACCATCATCGAATTCATCCGCATGCACGTAGCACAAGATGAATCCGCTCAAGAGAAAAAAGAAGTCGACCCATAGAAAGCCTTGATTGATGAGCAGCGTCGCGCCCGCCAAATAGAAGCTGTGCCGAAAATAGATTTCGAAGTGGTACATGACGACGGCAATCGCGGCGATGCCGCGGAGCGACGTTAGAGCGCGCAGTTCACCTTTCGCTGCGGGACGGCCGGGGCCAGCAGGCAAAGACTCGGATATCGATGGCATATTCGAAGCCCGAAGGGTCATGTATCCCGTACAGCTAGCTCGCTACAGCGTTGATATGAGATGGTCCGCAACGAAATCACAATAACATTCAACCGGGCAAGTCATACCGGCCGTTCAATCGGCGAGGACGCGGCGTGCGTTCTCGAAATTCTCGCTTTCCGATCCCGAGGCGCTGACCTGGATCCATCGTTGCGGCTGGACTACCGAACGACGCTGCGCACGCAGCACGTCCACGGTGGCATCGGATGCATCGCCCTGCCGCAAGCGGATGCGGCTTTCCAGAATTTCCGCTGGGGCATCCAGCCAAATCCCATCGAAACGAACGCCCGCAATTCGGGCAACCTCTTCAATAGCGGTTTGTTCCATTAGATTCCCATGGACCGCATCAGCAATCACCGAATAGCCCGATGCCAAGACCGCCGATGCCAGTTCGGCCATGCGCGCATAAACGTTTTGCGTCACCTCTGGTGCATATGCGCTGGACGGAAGCCTGACGGTCTGCGCCACTCCCAACAGCTGTTTGCGAAGCACGTCGCTTCTTATGACAATCGCCCCCGGCGTCACGCCCAATAATGGGGCGAGGCGGCGCGCGACCGTCGACTTGCCTGTGCCGGAGACACCCCCAATTGCCACAAGCCGTGGACGAACCGGGTCCAGGTAGGAAACCGCCGCGTCCAAAAGCGCGTTTGCCATCTGGCTGTCCTCGGAATTGCTGCACCCCACGGCTTTCGCCTTGGCGACTGCCGTATGCGCCCGAATCGCAGCCAGGCAGGAGAGGAATAATGGCAAGGCGGCGAGGCCGTCATGCTCATTCGCGATCTCCAGATATCGGTTGAGGATCGTATTGGCATGGTCGCGCGCCCCATGCCGATCGAGATCCATCAACAGAAATGCCAGATCGTAAAGCACATCGATACAGGCGAAAGCGTCGTTGAATTCGATGGCATCGAAGAGAACCGGCCGGTTCGCGAGCATTACGATGTTGTTCAGATGAAGATCGCCGTGACATCGCCGGACATGTCCATCCCGCTGACGTTTGTCCAAGACCGGCGCCAGTTTTCCAAGCAGCCCGAGCGACTCCCTTTCGTACCGGTCGATCATTGCAGAACGGAATGGCCCGTCCGCCGCTCTGAAGATCGCGGCGTTTTCCGCAATGATTTCGCGGACCCGCGCGGCGCCGCCGAATTCCGGTGTGATCTCGGCTGCGTGATGAAATTCCGCGATGGATTGCGCGAGCTGCGCCGTCATCTCGCGCGTGAGGCCGCCTGTTTCGGCCACCTTTTCCAGGAGATTTTCCTGATCGAACCTGCGCATCACGACGACCCAATCCATTGCAGATCGGTCTTCGGCATTTGTCCCAAACTGAAGCGCACCATGTTCATCTCGAACGATCGGGAGGACGTCCAAATAAAGCTCCGGCGCCGTGCGCCGGTTGACCGCCAGTTCCCGCAAACACATTTGATGTCGTAAGGCGCGCGTCGAATAATCCATGTAGGGAAATCGTACGGCGCGTTTGAGCTTGTACGCCCGCCGTCCCGCCAGAAATACGATCGAGCCATGCGTCTCATAACGCGTGACATCTTTCACGCCGGGACCATACGTCGACGCCTGGGAGAGAAAGGCAACGATAGCGCGCTGTTCTTCCGCATCGTCCACGGATTGATTCCCGCTCACGGAATGAGGACCGCCGCGCCGGTAAGCCGGCCGCTGCGCAAATCGTCCAAGGCCGTATTTGCCTCTGCGAGCGGATAGGGCACCGTCGCCGTCCGTATCGGCGTCTTGGCGGCGAAGGCGAGGAATTCCACGCCGTCGCGGCGCGTAAGGTTGGCGACAGATCGAACCGTCCGTTCGCCCCATAAAATTTCATAGGGGAAGGACGGAATGTCGCTCATATGGATGCCGCCGCAGACCACGATTCCGCCGGGACGCACCGCCCGCAATGCTGCCGGAACGAGTTCGCCGGCCGGAGCGAAGATGATCGCGGCATCGAGGGGATGGGGAGGCGGCTCCCCAGAATCTCCGGCCCAGACCGCTCCCATCTGGCGCGCGAAGGCTTTTGCTTTTTCATCGCGCGGGCGGACAAAAGCGAACACCTCCTGTTGGCGCGAATTGGCGACCTGGACGGCAATGTGCGCGGCCGCTCCAAATCCATAGAGGCCAAGGCGCGGCGCATCGCCCGCGGCTTTAAGCGCCCGCCAACCGATCAAACCGGCGCACATGAGTGGGGCCGCGGCCTCGTCGGAATAGTTTTGCGGCAGCGGGAAAGCGAAGCGTTCGTCCGCAACCGTTTCGGTCGCGAAACCGCCGTCGATCTGGTAGCCGGTGAACCGTGCAAAAGGGCAAAGATTTTCTTCGCCTCGCCGGCAAAATTCGCAGACACCGCACGCCCAACCCATCCAAGGCACGCCCACCCGTTCACCAAGGCGGCGATGCGTGACGCCTTCGCCGAGCGCGGTCACTGTCCCGACGATTTCGTGACCGGGAACAAGGGGGAGCTTTGGATTCGGCAGCTCGCCATCCACCACATGGAGGTCCGTCCGGCACACGCCGCATGCGTGGACGGAAATCACGACTTGCCCCGGGCCTGCTACAGCCGGCGCAAGCTCGCCCATTTTCAAAGGCGAGCCGACGCGTTCGAATTGCATGGCACGCATAATTTATCCGCCCAACACGCGACGCGGCCCCGTCAGCATGGCTCAACCCGTGGGCCAAACGCCATCGGAGCCAGTTTGATCTATATACGCGCGAAAATCGCGGGCGTTTGCGCTAGATCAATTATGTTTTCCCGGCCTGCGCTAATTATGCGCTCGAAGTTTCGCACTCGAGTGTCATGGACGTCGTCGAAGCCATCCATCAGCGCCGGTCTTTCCGCAGCTTTGCCGGCGCGGCCATTCCGCGGGAAACCCTGAAACGGCTTGTGGACGCGGCAATCCAGGCGCCCAGCGCCATGAACGAACAGCCCTGGTCCTTCACGATCATCCAGAACCAGGCATTGCTTGGTCACATTTCCGAACGGGCCAAGAAACACATGCTCGCCCTGACGAAGGGCACGCCGGCAGGCGACCGTTATGCCACGCTTCTGGGAAGCGATGATTTTCACATCTTTTATCATGCGCCGGCGCTGGTTGTAATTTCTGCGCCGCTTTCGTCGCACTGGGCGGTGGAGGATTGCGCGCTGGCCGCGCAAAACCTGATGTTGGCGGCGCATGCCATGAAGCTCGGTACGTGTTGGGTCGGATTTGCGCAGGCTTGGCTCGGGACTGAGGAGGGACACGCCGCGACGGGGATTTCGTCCTCATTGCTTCCCGTGGCGCCGATCATTGCCGGTTATCCGAATGTTGTGACCGATTCCGTTCCGCGCAAAGCGCCCAACATAAATTGGATCGACTAACTCTTTTCTCATGTGAAAGGCCAAGGCGATGAGACACATCCGGAACACGATTTTTGCAGGGATTGCTTTTGCGGCATTGGTGCCGGTGAGTTCCGGCGTGCAAGCCCAGGCAGAGGACGGTTTGCCTCTCGATGCGCCGCAGCAGGTAAAGGGCGTCGATACGGTGTGCACAGGCGTGGGCTTGGAAGCGCGCCAGGATCCGCGTTGGGCGGCTTATTCTCTGAAGATCGAAATCGCCGGAAAGGGCGGCCAATATCTCGGCGACGTGCACGTGACCGTGGCAAAGGATAGCGCCGATGTGCTCGCGCTCGATTGCGGCGGGCCTTGGGTGTTGTTCAAACTTCCTGCCGGCCGCTATCAGGTCACGGCAATGACCGAGGGCACCTCGGCGACGTCTGCCGCTTATGTCCCGGCCACGGGGCAGGGGCGCATCATATTGCGGTTTCCCGAACTCGGCGGCGAGCTCGAGAAGACGCCGGACGACAACGCGAATATCGCCTCCAATCAATAGCGTCGCCATACAGAGTTGAGATTTGGGTTCGGCATTGTGGTTCGGCTTCTTGTTTTGTCATGGATGATTTTGGGAA
The DNA here is from genome assembly GCA_036264295.1 of Micropepsaceae bacterium. Classification (GTDB taxonomy): domain Bacteria; phylum Pseudomonadota; class Alphaproteobacteria; order Micropepsales; family Micropepsaceae; genus CAIYRG01. The sequence goes on from DATARE010000441.1 coordinate 5,387, forward strand.
TAGGGATTCACGCATCCTTGGCGGCGGAAGAGCCGTCGCTAGGTGTTCCCGTTCTCCTCTATCATCGTTTCGAGGCTTCTGCCCCAGGGCTGACGACGATCCGGCCGGAGGTTCTGGCAGAGCAGCTTGAATGGTTGAAGTCGCACCATGTTGCCGTGCTTCCGCTGCATCACGCGCTCGACAGCATCATAGGGAATGCAAGCGCGATTGACGTTCCTGCTGTCGTTCTGGCCGCAGATGACGGGCATCGTTCGATTTACGATGAGATGTATCCGCTCCTCCGCCGCTACGGTGTACACGCGACCCTTTTCATTTATCCGTCCGCGATTTCCAACGCGGAAGATGCGCTCACCTGGGAACAGCTCGACGAGATGGTCAAAAGCGGACTGATCGATGTTCAATCGCACACCTATTGGCATCCCAATTTCCAGACGGAAAAACAGCGCCTTGCCCCCGCGGCATACAAGGATTTCGTCCAGTTTCAATTTGCGCGCTCGAAGAGCCGTCTGGAGACACGGTTGGGAATCAAAGTGGACCTTCTGGCTTGGCCGTTCGGCCTCAGCGATCCCGAACTCGAACAGGACGCCCGCGCGGCCGGTTACGTCGCTGCTTTTACGATCGAGCGAAAGCCGCTTCGTCCGGGTCAAAATCCCTACGCGCTGCCGCGCTTCATTGTCACCGACGCGGATCACGGCTCTCGCTTTGCTGCCCTCATCAACGGCGCAATCGGGAGAGAGGTGGCCCCATGAGATTGCGCTATTGGGGTCCCGCGTTTGGCGCGATCTTTATCGGCCTCTTTGCACTTATGCGGCTCGTATCCGCGGCGAATCTTGAAGGACAAGTGATTGACGCGAGCACCGGAAGACCCATTGCGGATGCAACGGTCATGGGAGCGCGTGGCGCGGTGAAGACCGACGCGGCAGGCCTGTTCGCGACGGCGGTCGAGGACTCGACCATCATGGCGCGCGCGCCGGGCTACCGGCCGATCCGCACGGTGGTGTCTGGCGGGCCGGCCATTGTGCGATTGTCGCCGATTTCGCCGAAAGCTCTTTATTTGTCGTTCTACGGAATTGGCAGCAAATCCATTCGGCAGGCGGCGTTGAAAACCATTCAGGAAAGCCCCGATCTCAATGCCGTGGTGATCGACGTCAAAGGTGACCGGGGCCTCGTCGCGTACAAGACGGAAGTGGCGCTGGCACACGCTGACGGAGCGACACGGATCACCACGATCCCGGACCTGCCTGCGCTCTTAAAGGAGCTGCACGAGGCAGGAATTTACACAATCGCGCGGATTGTGGTGTTCAAGGACGATCCGCTGGCGAATATGCGAAGCGATCTCGCCGTCAAGACCGACCAGGGATCGCTATTCCGCGACAATGAAGGTTTGGCGTGGACCGACCCATTCCGCCGCGAAGTTTGGGATTACAATATCGCCCTTGCGGTGGAAGTGGCCCGCGCGGGCTTCGACGAGATTCAATTCGATTATGTCCGCTTTCCCGACGCGAAGAATCTGCGCTTCTCGGATACGAATACCATGGCTTCCCGCATTTCCGCCATTACCGGCTTCCTGGCGGATGCACGCAGTGCGCTCGCCCCTTACAATGTCTTTCTCGCCGTCGATGTGTTTGGTTATATTTGCTGGAATACCGACGATACCGGTATCGGCCAGCGATTGGACGATATCGTTCCTTTGGTCGATTACGTTTCGCCGATGCTCTACCCTTCGGGCTTCAGCTTCGGCATCCCCGGGTTCCGCGATCCGGTTCAAAACGCCCGCGAGATCGTCCGCAATTCTCTCGATCGGGCTGTTGCGCGAACCCATGTTTCGCCGCTGCGCTTCCGCCCCTGGCTGCAGGCGTTCAAGGATTACGCGTTCGACCGCCGCGTCTTCGATGCCGATGAGGTGAAGATACAGATCGAGGCGGCGGACAGCGCCGGCAGCGGTGGCTGGATGCTGTGGAATCCTCGAAACGACTATGCGGATTCGGGCTTCTAGCGCTAAAAAGAGCCCATGATCAGCGGTCGCGAACGGGCCCGGACTGTTTTGCCAGTGATTTTCTTGGGCATCGTGCTGCTATTGGCGTCTGTGCCGGGTGCGCAAGCCACCGGCGCCGCGGTTCAGCCTTCCCGTTTCGACGCCGTGGCGCGAATTGTTCAACATGAAATCGCGCTTCAACATATCCCCGGCGCGGTTGTGCTCGTTGGCGGCCCGGAAGGCGTTATCTATCGTCAGGCTTTCGGCGAGCAATGGCTTATGCCGGATCGCAAGGCTCTAACGCCCGATGCCATCTTCGATCTCGCCTCGCTGACCAAAATCGTCGCCACCACGACGGCGATCATGCAGCTCGCCGAGGCGCACAAACTTTCCCTGGATGAGAAAGTATCGAAATACTGGCCTGCTTTCGGCGCCAACGGGAAAGAGGCGATCACGCTCACCCAGCTCCTGACTCATTCCTCTGGCTTGCGGCCCGACCTCGATCTGCGAATGCCTTGGCGCGGCCGCCAGGCCGCGCTGTCGCGCATCATATCGGAACGGCCGATTTCTCCACCGGGCGTGCAATTTCACTATAGCGACATCAATTTCATCGTGCTTGGCGAGCTCGTCAGGCGCATCAGCGGACAGCCGCTCGAATCCTATGCGAGAGCGAAGATTTTTCGTCCGCTGGGGATGGAGAACACCGGATTCAATCCTGGCATGGGGCGACTGCGCCGTATCGTACCCACCGATCGTGAGGACGGCGTGCTGCATTGGGGGATGGTGCAGGATCCGACGGCCTATCGCATGGGCGGTGTGGCGGGGCACGCCGGCCTTTTCTCCACCGCCGATGACCTAGCGCGATTTGCGCAAATGATCGTGTCGGGTGGCGCACGCGGCAAAACCCGCATCCTTTCGCCGGACAGCGTGGCGCGCATGGTCTCGCCTCTGGAATTGCCCGATGGCAACAAGCGCGGCTTGGGATGGGATATCGCCTCGGATTACGACAGCGGCATGGCGGCTGCGTTCGGTCCGGCATCCTATGGCCACACCGGTTATACCGGCACCTCATTGTGGATCGATGGAAAGACGAAAACCTATCTCATCATTTTGACGAGCCGGCTGTATCCGAACGATCGTGGCGATGTGCGTGCCCTTCGCCAGGATGTGGCGGGCGCGGTCGCCCGTGCAATCAGTGAGCAAAAACTGGTGCTCGGCGTCGATGCGCTGGAACAAAGCCAATTCGCGCCGCTCATGGGCCAGCGCGTGGGGCTTCTCACGAACCAGACCGGCCGCGACGGGGAAGGGCGCCGAACCATCGACATATTGATGCATGCGCCCGATGTTCGCCTCACGGCAATCTTCAGCCCGGAGCATGGGCTGAATGCCGACCAGAACGGCAAGGTCGAATCCGGTATCGACCGAGCCACTGGTCTTCCGGTCTATAGCCTCTATGGCGAAAGCCGCCGTCCGACCCAGGCGATGCTGGAAGGGCTCGACGTGCTCGTCGTGGATTTGCAGGACGCCGGCGTGCGCTTCTACACCTATGCGACCACGGTCGCCTATGTGATGGAAGAGGCGGCCAAACGCAATCTTCGCGTGATCATCCTGGATAGGCCAAATCCCATCGGGGCGGCTGGCGTCAATGGCCCCATTTTGGAACCGGATGTCGAATCCTTTACCGGGTATTTTCCGCTGCCGGTTCAGCACGGCATGACGCTGGGCGAACTCGCATCGCTGTTCAATATCGAAAAGCAGATCGGCGCCGATCTGATGGTCGTCCCGATGAAAGCCTATGAGCCTTTCTCTTGGTACGATGAAACAGGTCTTGCCTGGATCAATCCCTCGCCCAACCTGCGCTCGGTGACGGAGGCCATTCTGTATCCCGGGATAGGGCTCATCGAAGGCACCAATATCAGCGTCGGGCGCGGCACGAACTTCCCGTTTGAAGTGATGGGAGCACCCTGGATCGATGGCGTGAAGCTGGCCGCGGACTTGAATGCGCGTGCGATCCCGGGTGTGCAGTTCGAACCTGTGGCGTTCACGCCGGAGGAGGACCGCTATTCGGGCCAGCCCTGCCGCGGCGTGCGAATAAGCCTATTGGCTCGCGACAAACTCGATGCCACCCGGTTGGGTCTTGAAATCGCGGCGGCGCTCAACCGGCTCTATCCTGCAGAATTCAAAATGGCTTCGCTGCTCGGCGCACTTGGATCCCGCACAGCATTCGCTGCTCTCGAAAATGGTAAAGACCCCGTGGAAATCGCCGCGGGCTGGGCTGCAGAGCTGCGCGAGTTCGAGACCTTGCGGGCAAAATATCGCCTCTATCACTAAGCCGCCGCTATCGGCGACCTTGCCCCCGCGCAAGGCGCGGGACTAGGGTGTTGTCCGGGGAACCGTTCTCAATATTGCCATCTGGGAGGGCATCATGAGCCAACCGGCATTGGGTCGCAGCGCCGCAATGTTAGCCGGCGCTTTGACGATTGGATTGCTCGCGGCAGCGCCGGTATCGGCTGACGTGATCGGCGATTGGAACAGCGCTGTTGTCCCGCCACCGCCCGAGTTGAAGGATGTGACGATTGATCCGTCGACGACGGCGCTTCTCATCCTGGATCTGATGAAGCAGGGTTGCGGTGCGCGTCCGCGCTGCGTCGCTTCGGTGCCGAATGTGAAGCGGTTGCACGATCAGGCGCGCGCCAAGGGAATGATGATTTGGTACAGCCTTGTCGGCTCCAACGGCAAGGCGACGCCCGATGATGTCATCGATGCTTCGATAAAGCCACGCGACGGCGAATGGTATCGTGCAGGCGGTCCGGACAAATTCCTCGGTTCGACGCTCCAGGCCTATCTCAAGCAGCGGGGCATCAAGACCGTGATCGTCTGCGGCACCTCTTTCCAGGGTGTCGGGGTCGGCGTCGGGTCCGGTGCGGCGCAGCGCGGTTATAAGGTCATCATCCCGGTGGATTGCCTGTCGTCGGAAGACGCCTATCACGAACAATATGCGGCGTTTCATCTGGCCAAAGGCGGCCCCGCGGGAGTCACCAGCCAGGTCACGCTAACGCGCAGCACCATGATCAAATTCTGAGCGAATCCTCAGCCGCGAAACACCGACACGAGGAGAATCCAATGCCGCGATTCAAGGCGCATCTGAAGCGGTGCGTTATTGGCGGTGTTCTGTGCACAGCAATTGCCGTCTGGCCAACGCTGGCGGCAGACAACAAAGCGCCGATCCCGGATTTTTCGGGCATATGGTCACATCCATTCCTTACCGGCTTCGAGCCGCCGGCATCCGGCCCGGGGCCGGTGACCAACAGATCGCGCCGGCGCGACGGTGCGGCGAACTTTCAAACATTGGTCGGGGATTACACCAACCCGATCCTCAAACCCGAAGCTGCGGCTGCCGTGAAACAGCATGGCGATCTTTCATTGGCCGGCAAAGGCTATCCCACACCGAGCAACCAATGCTGGCCGGGCGGCGTGCCCTATATTTTTTGGGATTTTCTGGTGCAGATGTTCCAGGAGCCCGATCACATCACGATCATCTACCGCCAAGGCGATGAAGTCCGCCGGGTTCGCATGAACCAGCCGCATCCCGCTCATGTAACGCCGTCCTGGTACGGGGATTCCGTCGGCCACTACGAGGGCGACACCTTGGTGATCGACACGGTCGGGATCAAGAAAGGGCCGTTCGCCATGCTGGACATGTATGGCACGCCCTTCACCGACAAGCTGCATGTCGTGGAGCGTTATCGGCTGGTCGATTACGCGACCGCCAAGGACGCGATCGACCGCAATGCCAAGGAAAATACCCATGCCGGCGGCGGTTGGGATTTCGATCCCAATTATCGGGGAAAGGTGCTGCAGCTCCATTTCACGGTGGAGGATGAAGGCGTCTTCACGACGCCGTGGACCTCCACGATCACCTATCGGCCCTCGATCGATCCGTGGACGGAACTCATCTGCGCCGAAAACCCGCGTGATTTTGACCATACCGAATCGCGTGTTCCCACTGCCGGCAAGCCGGATTTCTGAGCCACGGGTTATCCAAGGAGAATGCTGATGGCAACAATGCCGATACGCCGCCTGTTTCCATGGGCAGCCGCCTTGTTCGCCAGTGCTCTCTGCACAGCTCAGGCCGCTTGGGCGCAAGCGCCTTCGTTCACAATAACCCTGACCGGACAGTCGATGATCCGGTCCGATATTCGTGTCCATGTGCCCGCGGTGGTGCCGCGAATCAAAGCTTTGTTAAAAGGCGATGTCGTATTCACGAACTTCGAAACAACAATTCTCGACGTCAGGAAAGGACAGTCGCCGAAAGACGGACGTTTTCTTTCCCCACCCGAAACGCTCGAGGCGCTCAAGACGTTTGGCTTCAATCTGGTGTCCCTGG
>DATARE010000447.1:0-3602 GCA_036264295.1 Micropepsaceae bacterium
CCTCGCGCACGCTGGCAATCCCATGAACCACCGTGCAGAACACGATGGGCCCGACGAGCATGCGCACGAGCTTGATGAAAAGATCGCCGAGCGGCTTCATGGCGTCGGCGCTTTGCGGCCACGCATAACCGACCCACACGCCAAGGGCCATGGCGACAAGAATCTGCAGCGACAAATCGCGATAGAGCGGACGCCTCTGCTTTTTTGCAGGGGCGATTGTGGTGTCGGTCATCAGCCGTGCTTGCCCAATGTGGCATGCAGACGAGCCCGCAACGCCAACGCATCCTTCAATATCAAATTGTGATCGAAAGCCAATGTGAGATCGGCCCAATCGGAGCGGAACTCCGCCGCCGCCGCATCGTCGCCCGCCATCGGCTCCACGGGTTCGACGAAGCAAAGATAGGCGATGGTGACCGTGTGATGGCGCGGGTCGCGGCCGGGCTTGGAATAGACGCCAATCAATTGCGGGTCCTGCGCCTCGATGCCGGTCTCCTCCTTCAGCTCGCGCATGGCGGTTTCTTGCGTGGTCTCCCCCAATTCCATGAAGCCGCCGGGCAGTGCGAATGAGCCCTGAAAAGGTTCGTTCTTTCGCCGTATCAACAACAGCCGGTCATGGGTGTCGAAAACCACGCTGTCGGCACTGATCCAGGGACGATCCTCGTTCATGAACTCTCCTGACCTGATAACGCCACGTCCGGCCCGCCCTATCTCTAACCGCCATTCAGGAAGGACAGCATGTCCGCGTTGAAGCGGTCCTTCGCCTCCAGATGCACGAGATGCCCGATCCCGGCGAATGCTTCGACTTTGGCATTTTTCATGCGGGCCGCAAGACCCTTCGCAAGCTCCGCGTTCTCTCCCATCTTGGAACGCAGCGCTTCGGGGGCAAAGGGCCGGCCCGGCGCGTTGTGGTCGTTGGCGCCCATGATGAAAAGTACCGGCAGCGTCAGTTGCGGGATCTCGTAAACCACGGGCTGGGTATAGATCATCTGATAGGAATTCACGAAGGCACGCAGCCAACGTGGATAATCGGCAGCATCCTTGATGCGCATGCGCGCCTCGATGAAAGGCGTCACGTCGGCGGGCGGCAGGGTGAGAGAGTAATTCGTGACGAGCTGCTGACGATAACCATCCGCTGTCAGCGCGTCCTCGATGGCGAGCAGTTTTTCGGTTTCCACGGGGGGCGCAAAATTGCGGTAATCCTCAAGCCCGATGGGTGCGGCCAAGAGCAGCCGCTCCACGCGGGAGGGATAGGCGCGGGTGAACCGGACGGCCAGCATGCCGCCCATCGAATGGGCGACGATATCGACGCGCGGCAGATCCAGATGATCCAGCAGCAGGGCCGTATCGCGCGCCAGCATGTCGAAGCTGAGCGCGAAAAGCGGCTTGGAGGATTTGCCGAAACCGATTTGATCGGGCACCACCACGCGATAGCCCGCAGCCGTGAGGGCCTTGATCGTGGGTTCCCAATAGGAGGAGGGGAAATTCCGCCCATGGAGCAAGAGCACCGCGCGGCCATTGGCAGGCGCTGTCGGCTTCACATCCATATAGGCCATGCGCAACGCTTCGCCCTGTTCGGGAACGGCAAGCATCGATACCGGATAGGGATAGGCAAACCCTTCAAGGCCAATGCCATAAGGTTCGGCCGCGGATGCGAACTGCGGGAGCATTGGGGCCAACGCCATGACCAGGAAAAAAACGAAACGGCGCATCGTCATCTCCGAAGATTGGCGCAAGGGGCGGCAAAACCCGATTGAAACCGCAGAACGGGTTATGACGCATTTCATGCCGGCGATCATCCCACCCGCGCGATCAGGGCTTCGGCGGCGGCAGGCGCGCGGTGCTTTGCCCCCGAAATGAAATAGACGAACACATCGCCACGCTTGGCCCAGGCGCGCGCCCGTTTCGCCCAGCCATCGAGTTCCGCGTCCGTATAGCCGGTTTCAATATCGTCCTTGGTGCGCATCAGCCGCGCATAGGTGAAATCCGCGGTCGGTTCGTCGATGGCTGGAAAATCCTCGTCATCGGCAAAAACAATGGCCGCATTGTAGCGGCGCGCAAGATCGTAAAACGCCTGGGCAGCGAAGCTCGGATGGCGAACCTCCAGCGCATGGCGCAGCTTCAGCCCGTCGACTTCGCGCGGCAGCAGCTTCAGAAAGGCTTCGAAATCCTCCGCATCAAATTTCTTGGTGCCCATGAATTGCCAATTAATCGGACCCAGGCGGTCCCGCAATTCGCTTAAGCCTTGGGCGATGAACCGGCTGATGGATTCGCCCGCGCCCGCCATCTCCCGGCGATTGGTGCAATAGCGCGATGCTTTCACGGAAAAGACGAAACCCTCCGGCGTCTCGTCGCGCCATTTGGCCCAGCTTTCCGGCTTGAAGGTCGAATAATAAGTGCCGTTGATCTCGATAGAGGAAAGCCGCCGGCTGGCGAATTCCAGCTCGCGCTTTTGCGGCAGGCCCTTGGGATAGAACACCCCGCGCCAGGGTTCATAGGTCCACCCCCCGATACCGACACGTATCTTGCCGCTCATCCGTCTCTCCGGTTTATCGCGCGAAGCGACACGTCACCTAACGGATCACTTCCACGAACAGCCCAACCACGCAGGCAAAGCCAAGCGCGAAGATCAGCGTCCGGACATAGGGGATTCCGAGCAGGTAGACCACGGCATGCGCCACACGCAGCCAGAAAAAGCTCATCGCCCAGAAGGCGGTCATCGCATTGGCTTTGCCGGCGACATGCGCAACAAGCACGAGCGCAGCAAAGGGCGCGAAGCACTCCACGGCGTTCATATAGGTGCGGTCGGCGCGCTTGCCCCATAGCGGAACCGGACGCGGGGTCGGATCGACATAGTTCGGCGGCGCCAGAAAACCGTTCGTCACCACCTGAGAAACGACATAGGGAATCCACAACACGGCCGTCAGGATGGCGGTATAGGCAAGATAGCTAAGATCGGTGGTCATGGCGGCCCCCTATTTGGCTTTGATGCGGTTTCTTGCGCGGTACACCGGCCGGCAAAGCCTAGCACTTCCGCGGGTGATCCCGTCATCGCTTTTGCAACCACGCGGCCAGAACCAGCGCATTGTTGTGTTCTTCGTCTTTGGACGCATAGAGCAGCGTGATTGTTTTCTCCCGCCGCTGCAGCAAGGTTTGAACAGCCGACGCTGCGGGCTCTTGGGCCAATTCCCGTTTGTAGCCATTCGCGAATTCGCGCCAGCCAATGTCGGAATCGTGGAATTTGTGGCGAAGGTCTTCGCTGGGTGCTAAATCCTTCAGCCAGAGATCGACATGGGCTTTGGCTTTGGACAGCCCGCGAGGCCACAGCCTGTCGACAAGCACGCGTAACCCGTCGCCGTCCTCAAGCGCGTCGTAAACGCGTTTGATGCGGAACGTCCGCGCTTTCGCCTTGCTGCCGCCGCGACTAGCCATGAGTCCTTATGCCCAATCCCACGCGCCAGGCAATGGCGAGGAATTGCCGCGCGCCTCTTGGAGGCCGGCAATCACGCAAACGCGAAAATTGGTGGACCAACCGAGGCCAAACTGGGCACTGGGAAATAGCCATTCCTGCGCCCAATAAACCACGGAAATAGCTCAATTCCACC
>DATARE010000465.1:0-6149 GCA_036264295.1 Micropepsaceae bacterium
CACCTTGTTCGGCAGCAAGGGCGAAATGACCGACCACTCGAAATCCGTCAGATCGAAACGAGCCATCCAAACCTCCATCGCTGGACGTTTGAATCACTGTTCGCCAAAAAACGGAATCCCCTTTATGAGTTCGTGACCTAGTGTGCTGGTGGACTGATACGAGCAGGCTGGGGCGTATCGGGTGAAACAGCGTTCGATGGCGGGAGTGAGAAGACCAGCAACTCGCCCCCGCCCGCCGTGTAGGCGGGAAGATCCTGTGTCGCACCGTTGAACCCAAGTGCGCCGTTGCGCGAACGTGGATCGATTTCGGAATTGGCGATGGCTCCCGGCCAACCTCCAACGCCGGCCAGTATGGCGACATATTGATTGCCGTCGCTTCCTCGGTAAGTGATTGGTTGCCCCACGAAGCCCGATCCGGCATGGAATTGCCAAAGCGGATTGCCGTTCCTCGCATCCACCGCTTTGAACCAGCGATCCAGTGTGCCGTAAAACGCAACATCGCCGGCAGTGACCAATGCGCCGCTCCACACCGGAAATTTCTCTTTGATTGCCCAGGATTTTTTCCGCTGCACGGGATCCCAGGCCATGAATTCACCGCGATAGCCGCCCGGTCCTGCATACATGTCCACCGTCGCCCCGACATAGGGAGTACCGGCAATGTAGCCCACTTCCGATGTCTTCATGTCCATACAAAGATGCTGGTGCGGCACGTAAAGCATTTTGGTACGCGGTGAATATGCGGAAGGCTGCCAATCCTTGGCGACGGGTGCGGCTGGGCAAACGTTCATCACATTCTTGCCGATCGTGGGTGTCAATTCCGCCGCGGGAACAGGACGCCCAGTCTTGAGATCCACACCCTTGTTCGACGTGATCGTGTCGTAAGCATCCGCCGAAAGCACTTCACCAGTCGCACGGTCCAGCACGTACATGTAGCCGTTGCGGCCGGGATGAATCAGTACGGGCCGCATCCGCCCGCCAACGTTAACGTCCGTCAGAATATTTTCGTTGATCTCATCGTAATCCCAAAGGTCGTGGGGATTTATCTGATAGGCCCATTTGGCTTCGCCGGTGTCGGGATTGCGCGCGAAAATCGCTGTCGTCCAAAGATTGTCGCCAGGACGCTGGTTGGAATTCCACGGCCCGGGATTTCCGGTGCCGTAATAAATCAGGTTGAGCGCGGGGTCATAGGATATCCATCCCCAGACGGGTCCACCCCCATTCTGCCAACGCCCGGGTGGCCAGGACGACACCCCCAAATCCTTTCCAATCAGGTTTTTGTAAAAGGGCTTGAAATCCGTTCCGATGAGAACATCCTTGTCGGGACCAAGCGAATAAGCCCGCCAAACGATCTTTCCGGTGTTCTCGTCCAGCGCCGTAAGCCAGCCGCGCACGCCGAGCTCGCCACCTGAATTTCCGATAAGAACTTTTCCTCTGACCACCAGCGGCGCCATGGTCAGCGTCTGCCCCCGGCTTATTTCACCCAGCTTGGCGACCCAGAGCTCCTTGCCGGTTTTGGCATCGAGTGCGACCGCATGATTGTCCAGCGTGTTGAAGAAGATTTTGCCATTGTCATAGGCCGCACCCCGATTGATGACGTCGCAGCATGCCACGCCTTGTGCGGACGGATCGGTATTCGGCGTATATTTCCATTTGAGATCGCCGGTCGTGGCATCGATGGCAAAAACCGGGTTGGGATAAGGCCCGACGACATACATCACCCCGTTCACCACAAGAGGCGCAGCTTCTTGGCCATGATCGCTCCCCATCGAAAATGTCCACGCCACACGCAATTGCGCGACATTTCCCGTATTGATCTGGTTCAAGCCGCTGTAGCGCGTGGATGCATAGTTCTTGGCAGGCATCACCCACTGGGCATCGTCCGACCCGAGCGCAACAAGATCGCCCTGTCCCGATTGCCTCTCCGCAGCGAGACCGGCAAAGGCAGCCAGCACAGCCGACAAAGCAATCAGCTTTGCTTTCATAGGACGCTTCACGATCTTGTCGCTCCCTTGCTAATCGAGGCTGTACAGATAGGCGGCCATGTCGCGTGCATCGCGATCCTTCACGCCGAGATCGGGCATGGCATTGCCAGGCACGATGGATTGCGGGTTCTTCAGCCAATCGATCAAATTGTCCGGCGTGTTCCGGAGCAATCCCGCAACGTAAACGCGCCGGCCAAATTCGTTCAGCGGCGGACCGACAACGCCAGTAGCACCGACAACACCGGGAACTTCGTGGCACCCCCCGCAACCATAGGAGCTGATGAGTTCAGCCCCTCGATGGCTATCTGCATTGGCCATGCGGGGAATCGCAAGCGGCGCGGAACTGTGCTGTTGGCAGGCAGCACATGCCCCAGCCAAACACACGGCAAACAGCCTGGAAGCATTCGACGCCACAGCCGCGCTAACGAAAGACTCGAACCCTAACGGTCAGGTTCAACGTTCGGTTCCGCTGGTTCGTCGTCCCCGCGGGAACCATCATGCTGGCTTTGACGTTGCGGGCTGGTCTCTCCTGGATGTGCCGCAATGAATCGGCTGAGAATGCCGCGTGCGCGCTTCCGCGGAACTGCAAAAGTTCCCGCGATATTTCTCTGTGCTTTTGTCGCAGGTTGTTCAGGGACACAAACGCCCCTCGATCCCGCGGGGGATCAGGCTTTGCGCATTGTCTGGCTGTTCTGGTTTTTCGTGGGCACCTGCGCAGTGGTCTGGTCCGCGGTCGTTATTGTGATGTTGATCGCCATAGCCCGCCGGCGAAGCGCGGCCGAGCCTCAAGCGGCAAACGAACGCGGGATGAATGCCGCTGTCGGGATCTCCACGGGAATCACTGTATTCATTCTGATCGTCTTTACCGTTTCCAGCTATTTCACGACCCGCGGATTCGGCGCCACACCGCAAAACGCCGTGCAGATTACGCTAACGGGCAAACAATGGTGGTGGCAGATCGAATATCAGGGCTCCAAGCCATCGGAAACATTCAGCACGGCGAACGAGCTTCACATTCCCGCCGGACAAGCTGTCAGCATCACCCTGAAATCCAATGACGTAATTCACAGCTTCTGGGTGCCCAATCTCGCAGGCAAACAGGATTTAATTCCCGGGCGCACCAACATGATCACCTTCACCGCGGTCAAGCCGGGAATCTATCGCGGACAATGCGCGGAGTTTTGTGGGCTGCAGCATGCCCATATGGCGCTGCTGGTGATCGCACAATCGCCACAGGAGTTTGCAGCATGGCAGGCGCATGAGCTTTCCGATGCCGAGATGCCAAACGATCCCGAGCGGACCCGTGGTTTGGATGTGTTTCTGAGCAGCGGGTGTGTGGCATGCCATTCGCTTCGCGGTACTCCGGCCAGCGGCTTGGAAGGTCCCGATCTCACCCATGTGGCAGCGCGGCGCACAATCGCTGCGGGAACTCTTCCTAACACAAGGGGGACTTTGCAGGGATGGATTGCCGATCCGCAAGGAATCAAACCCGGTGCGCGGATGCCGCGCCTTGAACTCAGCGCGGCCGATCTCAACGCCGTCTCGGCCTATCTTGCAGGGCTCAAATGAGCGCAGATTTGGCCGCCCCTCTGCGCGACACAGCCCTTGCTCGCGATGATTTGGAATTTCGGCTGCGGCGAATTTGGGGGACACCGCAAGGTGTCTGGGGATTCCTTACGTCGGTCGATCACAAGCGGATCGCGCTTCGTTACATCGTAACGGCTTTTGTTTTCATGGCGCTGGGCGGAATCGCCGCGGCAATCATGCGATTGCAGCTGAGCGGTCCCGAAAAGCATGTCGTCACGCCCGATGTATACGATCAGCTTTTCACGATGCACGGCTCGACAATGATGTTCCTCTTTGCCGTGCCGGTGATGGAAGCATTCGCAGTCTATTTGGTGCCATTGATGATCGGCACGCGCAATGTCGCGTTTCCACGCCTCAATGCTTTTGGTTATTGGGTGTACCTGTTCGGCGGGACGATGTTGTGGGCCGCCCTCGCTTTGAACGAGGGCCCCGATGTCGGCTGGTTCGCCTATGTCCCTCTTTCGGGGCCGGTATATGGCATCGGCAAACGCCCCGATATTTGGGCGCAGATGATCACTTATACCGAGCTGTCCGGCCTTGCGATCGCGGTGGAGATCATTGTCACCACCTTCAAAATGCGAGCCCCGGGGATGACGCTCGATCGCATTCCCCTTTTCGTCTGGGCGGCACTCGTCACCGCCTTCATGATCCTCTTCGCCATGCCCGCAGTAATGGTGTCGAGCACGATGCTCATTCTCGACCGCCTGGTGGGCACCCATTTCTTCGATATAGCCACCGGTGGCGATGTCCTCTTGTGGCAGCACTTGTTTTGGTTCTTCGGTCATCCGGAGGTCTATTTTATCTTCGTCCCGGCAACCGGAATGGTGTCGGCCATCTTGCCGACATTCGTGCGACGCCCGATGTTCGGGCACTCGCTCATTGTGCTTGCGCTCACGGCAACCGGCTTCCTGTCGTTCGGCCTATGGGTGCATCATATGTTCGTCACGGGTCTGCCGCGGCTTGGAGAGAGCTTCTTCACCGCTTCCAGCATGGCGATTGCCGTACCCGCCGGGCTGCAGATTTTTTGCTGGATTGCGACGCTGTGGAGCGGACGGCCGCGGTTCAAAACGCCGCTGCTGTTCGTGCTCGGTTTTATCGTGGTGTTTGTCATCGGCGGATTGTCCGGCGTCATGGTGGCGTCCGTGCCCATCGATACCCAAGTGCACGACACCTATTTCGTGGTGGCTCATTTCCATTACGTGCTGATCGGTGGGTCTGTCTTTCCGTTGATCGGCGGCATCTATTATTGGTTTCCAAAATTCACCGGGCGCATGCTCAACGAATCCGCCGGGCGGTGGAATTTCTGGGTCGCGTTCATCGCGTTCAATCTGACATTTTTCCCAATGCACATTCTGGGCCTGCAAGGCATGCCGCGGCGTATCTACACATACACGCCGGAGATGCCTTGGGCGCCATTGAACCTGCTTTCCACGGTCGGGGCTTTTCTGTTCGCAGCGAGCTTTGTTATCCTGCTGGTCAACATCATCGTCAGCTACAGACGCGGAGAGCTTGCCGGCGACAATCCTTGGGATGCACCCACTCTTGAATGGGCGACATCATCGCCACCGATGCCGCAGAATTTCACGCGCATTCCGGTTGTGAACTCACGCGAACCGCTGTGGGACGAGGAGGCGGCGGTGCCTGTGGTCTCTGGGCTTCGGGCTGACCGGCGCGAACTCCTCATTACCACCATCACTGATGCCGAACCCGACATGGTCGAATCGTCACCGCAGCCTTCGATTTGGCCGTTCGTATCGGCGATGACCGTCAACATCACCCTGTTCGCGTCCATTTTCACCGCCTGGGCGATTACGGCAGGCGCACTTCCCATTGCAATCGCACTCACCCTTTGGTTTTGGCCTAAAGGAACCAAAGAGGACGAATCATGAAGGAGAACCCCGCCAAGGACGTCTCCTCTCTGCCGACCAATGCGTTCGGATCGCGCAGTCTCACCTGGTGGGGCACGCTCGCCTTTATGTCGCTTGAAGGCATGGCTTTTGGGCTTGCGATAGCCAGCTATCTTTATCTGATGGTCTTGGCGCCGAAATGGCCGCTCAACTCTGCCGAGCCCGATCTTGGCCCCGGAACGTGGGTGATAATTCTGCTGGTTGCAAGCGCACCGCTAAACAAGCTGCTCGACCGCTGGGCGCGGCACGAAGATATGCGCAAGGTACGGATGGGACTGGTTGGAATGTCCCTTTTCGGGATCGCGCCCCTTGTTGCTCGCGGTTTCGAATTCGACCACCTGAATGTGCGCTGGGACAGTGACGCCTATGGCTCGGTTGTGTGGTTCCTATTGGGTTTGCATACCACGCATCTTTTGACCGATGTCGCCGATACGCTTGTCCTGACGGCTTTGATGTTCACGCGTCATGGCCAGAACGGGCGCCGTTTCAGCGATGTTTCGGACAATGCGTTCTACTGGGATTTCGTGATTCTAAGCTGGCTGCCGATCTACTTTCTCATCTATTGGGTTCCACGCCTATGAGCCCCGATTCGCCTGCACCTCTGTGGCGCATCCTGGCGGCCTTTGCCATCGGGCCTGCCGCTTGGGCCGTGCATCAACAAGTGCAATTCATG